>CAJOPT010000001.1 GCA_905236455.1 uncultured Prevotella sp.
AAACCCGGACAGGGTATCGGAGGGCTAAAACGTTGTGCATGAGAACTTTAATTTTAGATTTAAACAATTTTAAGAGACACTAGTGATTTTGTCCGATCTATAATCATAATTTTATCAGTATTATTTTTTACTGTAACATCTATCATACCATTTTTATCAATAATATGACTGACTATGATTTCTGCATCTTGTGGTACATCGTTGACATTTGTAATTGGTCCTTTAGACCTTATAGACTGGTACGCAATTCCACTTACATTCAAATATTGTGTTGAACACGAAGAAAACATGAAACTGCATATTGCCAACAGTAACAAAACTGTCGAAAAAGAAATCGGTTTTTTTATCATTCAAGTAATTAATTAAATAAGAAAAGGCGTATAACCATCCGATGCTTATCCCTATTTCTGGCACCGCCAAGTAACCATGTAACCAAACAAGCAAGAACAGTTCACGCCTTATCAGCGTGAACCTTCTGAACTACTTGCTCCCGGTTACGAAGATTGGCGGTTTTCGAAATAGGAGAACAAGAGCAGAAAGCTCAAGTATCTTAAAAAGTACGAACGGGAACGACGCACAATTCTTGGGTTAGTAATAAATTGTGTTTAATCCCTTTGGGAGGACGGCAACCTCGTGCCTGCTACACTCCCACTATTCATTTGTACTGTCTGTTTCTTACTTCTGTTTTTATCAGGTTAATACTTTATTTTCGGTTATAGTCATTGTCAACTCTCTGCAAATAGAGTGAATAAACCTGAAACTACAAAAGATTTGCATAAAAAAATATGTTTTCTTTCAGTCGCTTCGCTTGGTGAAAGCGTACTAAAGAAATCCACCATTCTAATCAGAGAAGTTCATTGGTTAGTCTAATTGTTTTCAAAAAAGATTGATAAATGTCGAAATATAAAAGAATATTTTCATATCTTTGCTGGACGAAACAATGGATAGAAAAACATTTGAAAGCCAAAAAGCATTTGCCGGAAAGAAGAAACCATCGATGCAACGACGCTGTGTTGACAATGATTACACAGCGCGACGCATGTATATGATCACGATGGTGACGGAAGGTCGGAAGCCACTCTTTGGTAAGGTAGTGGGACGCAGTGAGGTCATTGGACAATCAGCCGAGGCACCTCATATAGAACTTTCTCCATTAGGAAAAGCAGTGGAGCAAATCTGGCAAACCATCGGCTGTCACCATTCTGAAGTGAAGGTAGTTGCTTTGCAGATGATGCCAGACCATCTGCATGCCGTGCTATTTGTCAGAACACAGATGGAGAAGCCTTTAGGGAAAGTGCTACTGGGTGTCAAGCAAGCCTGCAACAAGGCGTTTAGGGAATTGATGCCCTTCGAGTTTGTTGCTGCGGCACAGCAACACGCCAGACAAAGCCGAAACAACGGACTGTTGTTTGCCAAGGGCTTTAATGACCAAATACTGTTAAGACAAGGACAGCTGGAACGCTGGCTTACCTACTTGAAGGATAACCCTCGACGCCTGCTGATGAAGCGGGAGAATCCAAAACTGTTCCGAGTACAAAGAGGGCTTGACCTATGCCGGACTGAGCTTTTCAGCCATAGGCAACCGGTTCCTGCTGCAACGACCATTGAAAGCGCAGGTACAATGCTCAAGAAGAATCAGTGACGAAGAGTTGCAAGAAAAGCTCAATGCCTGTCTTCAGGCAGCAAGGCAAGGGGCTGTATTAGTGCATACAACTGAACGAGATGGCGAAGACCATCTGCAATGGTCGGTAGAAATATGGCTATAGAAGTACCACAAGCTTTGCTTGATCGTACCCTTGGCAGTGTCTGCCACTCTCCGCTATAGCGTAAACAAAAAGAGACGCACCAACTATATGCGCCGGTACGTCTCTTTACTATATAATTCAGAATTATTGCGTGGGATTATTTTGCGTACAGGGCAACGATTGTCTCGTACTTCTCCTGCTTGCCAGAAGTCTGCTTTGGCTCCTCAACTTTCTTGCCATACTCATAAACCTGCTCAAGAGTCAGCTTGCCATCCTCGAAGTCCTTGCCGATACCGCTGTCAAAGCTTGAGTAACGAGCCTTCTTCATTGCAGGCAGCTCGCTCTCCTCAAGTATTGCGGCAGCATTGATGAGGGCACGAGCCATTGCATCCATACCACTGATATGAGCGATAAAGAGATCCTCAAGGTCTGTAGAATTACGACGAATCTTAGCATCGAAGTTTGTACCACCATTGCCAAGACCACCGTTACGGATAATCTCCATCATTGCCTGAGTAAGCTCATAGTTGTCGATTGGGAACTGGTCGGTATCCCATCCGTTCTGAGCATCACCACGGTTAGCGTCGATAGAACCCAGCATACCGTTGTCAACAGCCACTGCCAGCTCATGCTCGAAGGTATGACCTGCGAGAGTAGCGTGGTTAACCTCGATATTTACTTTGAAGTCCTTGTCAAGGTTATGTGCCTTCAAGAATCCGATAACGGTCTCTGTATCAACATCATACTGGTGCTTTGTCGGCTCCATTGGCTTTGGCTCAATAAGGAATGTACCCTTGAAACCTCTTGCGCGCGCATAGTCACGTGCAGCTGTCAACATCTGTGCGAGATGCTCCTTCTCACGTTTCTGATCGGTATTGAGCAAGCTCATGTAACCCTCACGTCCGCCCCAGAACACATAGTTTGAGCCACCCAGTTTGATAGTAGCGTCAATAGCATTCTTTATCTGAACTGCAGCACGTGCGACAACATCGAAATCAGGGTTGGTAGCCGCACCATTCATATAACGTTTGTTTCCGAACACGTTTGCCGTACCCCAGAGAAGCTTAATATTCGGATACTGCTTCATCTTCTCCAAAGCATAATCGGTTATCACCTTCATACGCTCCTCATACTCTGCTATTGTAGCACCTTCCTCAATGAGGTCTACATCGTGGAAGCAGAAGTACTCTATACCGAGCTTGTCCATTATCTCAAAACCAGCATCCATCTTGTCTTTCGCACGCTGTACAGCATCGGCAGCCTTGTCCCACTCATAAGAACGTGTCTGACCACCAAACTGGTCACCTGAAGCCTGGCAAAGTGTATGCCACCATGCCATCGCGAACTTCAACCAGTCCTTCATCTTCTTTCCTGCCACAACCCTCTCAGGCTCATAGTAGTGGAAAGCCATTACGTTCTTACTTTCTGTTCCCTCGAAAGGAATCTTACCTGTAAATGAAAAATACTCTTTAGCCATAATAAAATGTTTTTAGGTTATTGATATTATTTTATAATGATTCGTTCTAAATGATCTATAGACTCAGAAGCGTGTTAAGCTTTTCTTTCCAGCGGGCATAAGCCGACAGATACTCGTTACGCTTAGAGCTGTCTGGCTCTATTACCATTAGCTTCTTCAATGAAGAGAAAGCCTCAACATTATCCTTGTAAATGCCGCAACCCATACCGGCACCCTTTGCGGCACCTGCCGCTCCATCAGTCTCAAACAGCTCTATCGTAGCACCGCTCACCCCTGCCAAGGTGTCACGGAACAACGGGCTAAGGAACATATTAGCCTTGCCTGCATGGATTTTGTTTATCTCCATACCCATCTGTTTCATCACTTCCATTCCGTAGCAGAAAGAGAACACGATACCTTCTTGGGCGGCACGCACCACATGTGCCTTATTATGACGGTTGAAATTTAGTCCATGTATTGAGCACCCCATCTCCTTATTCTCAAGGATGCGTTCGGCACCATTGCCAAAAGGAAGAATCAGCACACCGTCACTGCCAATAGGAACAGTAGCACCCAGGTCATTCATCTCAGCATAGCTGATGTCGGAGGTGATGTTACGGTGGATCCATGCATTGAGGATGCCTGTGCCATTACATATTCCCAACACTCCCAAACGGTTAAGGCTGTCGGTATAGTTAACATGTGCGAAGATATTGACCCTACTCTTTGGATCATAGTTCACATCACCCAACACTCCATAGACCACTCCTGAGGTACCAGCCGTTGATGCTATCTCACCAGGATTAAACACATTTAATGACAGAGCGTTGTTTGGCTGGTCTCCGGCACGGTATGAAATAGGTGTCCCCTCTTTCAAACCGAGTTCCTCTGCGGCAGCCTTTGACACCTCACATTGTATACTAAACGTAGGAACGATGTCGGCTATCTGAGATTCACTGAAACCAAAATAATCAAGAAGGAATTTAGCCGGGCGCTTTTCCTTGAAATCCCAGAACATGCCTTCCGACAGACCGCTGATAGTAGTGTTTATCTCACCAGAAAGGCGCATGGCAATATAGTCACCTGGCAGCATCACTTTGTAGATACGCCCGAACAGCTCCGGCTCATTCTCCTTCACCCATGCCAGCTTTGCGGCAGTAAAGTTTCCGGGAGAATTCAACAGATGTGACAGACACTGCTCACTTCCCAGTTCATTGAACGCACGCTCACCATACGGAACCGCACGTGAGTCACACCATATTATTGAGGGACGAAGCACCTGTCCGTCTTTATCAACACATACAAGTCCGTGCATCTGATAAGAAATGCCAATAGCCTTGATGTCATCACCACAGGCACCAGTTTCTGACATAATCTTTTTCAGAGCCAGCTTAGCATTATCCCACCACATTTGTGGGTCTTGCTCTGCCCATCCTGCTTTTTGAGCCATTATAGGAGCCTCGTGCTCAGGGAAAAACGCATCGGCGGCACAAACGCCACTTTCGATATCAACCAATGATGCCTTTACAGATGAACTGCCTACATCAAAACCTAATAAATACTTTCCAGTCATTTTGTTTAGATATTTAAATATTAACCATGCGTTTTGTCCCACATGGCAAGTTTACACCCACTAAGGGTGCCTCTATATATATAACGTAAGAAAAACGTTTTTCCCTAAGAAAAAAATGAGAAAAATACTCAAAAGGATTTAAAACTTTCAAAAAAGACTCAGGGATAGGTCTACTGACGGCTGTTGTGTGTCCGTTTCTTGCTGCTCATCCTGAAACTGAAGCATCAACTGTTGGGTTTCCGTACTTCGCATATTCAGATGATAAATGCCACGGTCAGTCTTCTCTATTATTGAATCCGGGTTCTTACTGTTCCTAAGCAGGAACTGTGCGACGTCACGATGAACCTCAACATAGGATATTGGTGAGAACAGAGTATTACACGCATGATGCACATGACGAGCTATCTTGGCAACAGACAAGCCGTCTTCACCTGCTTCACTAAGAATGCGTAAAATATGCTGTTCGTAATTCATATAGACAAACGAAAAAGAGAGTCCGCAAATAAATACCGACTCTCTTCTTTATTTCTACCAATCCTCTGTCAAGACAGAGAGATATGGATATTGTAGCTAAAGATTATGCCAGAACGATCTTGTTATTGTCATCCTTTACCTTACCTTCTTTCAAGAGCCAGCCAATACCGAGATAAGCCTCCTCAGTAGCAATCTTTGCTGCCTTTGCAATCTCTGCGACAGTCAGAGCCTTCTCTGCTGCTGCCAATGCATTGTAAACGTCACCAGCCTTGAAACCAACTGTTTCTGCGTTGATTACCAACTCAACTTTCTTTGTAATTGTCTTCTTTGTTGTCTCTTTCTTAGCTGCGGTTTTTGTAGTTGCAGCCTTTGTTGCTTTCTTTTCTGCCATGATTTGTAAAAATTAATATACTTTGAACCTATTGAATAACAATCTGTTATGTTTTCGGGTGCAAAGTTATATGTTTTAATTGAAATTGTCGAACATTTTTACAAGAAAAGTACCTCTTTTTCAATGGTTTTCAACAAAATCACTTAATTTCTTGATGTAAATCAACTTTTATCTGCAATTCATCAAGCTGTTTCTGATCAATTTCAGACGGAGCGTCAAGCATTACGTCACGACCACTATTGTTCTTCGGGAATGCTATACAGTCACGAATAGAATCCAGTCCTGCCATGATACTTACGAAACGATCCAGACCGAAAGCCAAGCCAGCATGAGGCGGAGCACCATATTTGAATGCGTTGATGAGGAAGCCAAACTGTGCCATGGCACGCTCAGGAGTGAAGCCCAATATTTGGAACATTTTCTCCTGCAATTTTCCGTCATGGATTCTCAAGGAGCCTCCACCGACCTCTATGCCATTACATACAAAGTCGTAAGCCACTGCACGCACTTTCTCTGGAGCGGTCTCCAGCAATGGTATATCATCAGGATTTGGTAAGGTAAACGGATGATGGGTTGCCATGAGACGCTGTTCTTCGTCACTCCACTCAAAGAGTGGGAAATCTACTATCCACAGACACTCAAAGCGGTCTTTGTCACGCAAGCCAAGGCGGTCGCCCATCTCCAGACGAAGCGTACATAGCTGCGTGCGAGTCTTATTGGCATTGTCACCGCTGAGAATAAGAACCAGATCACCATCTTTTGCGCCCATCTTCTCCTTTAATGTTGCCCATACCTCTGGTGTATAGAACTTGTCGATGCTGCTTTTAACACTTCCGTCGGCATTAAACTTGACATATACCAAGCCTTTAGCACCCACTTGAGGACGTTTTACGAAATCGGTAAGCTGGTCAAGTTGCTTTCTGGTATAGTCCGCACAACCCGGCACACAGATACCACCGATATACTCTGCCTGATCAAACACCGCAAAGGAGCCAGTGCCCTTCAGTACATCCATCAGCTCTACGAACTCCATACCAAAGCGGAGGTCCGGCTTATCGCTGCCAAAGCGACGCATAGCCTCGTGCCAAGACATACGCTGAAGTTTTTCAGGCAGCTCCACGCCACGTATTTCCTTAAACAAATGACGAGCCATATCCTCGAAAAGAGTCAGTACGTCATCTTCATCAACGAACGACATCTCACAGTCTATCTGTGTGAACTCCGGTTGACGGTCAGCACGGAGGTCTTCATCACGGAAACACTTGGCAATCTGGAAATAACGGTCAAAGCCGCTAACCATTAACAGCTGCTTTAATGTCTGAGGTGACTGGGGCAACGCATAGAACTGTCCGGGGTTCATACGAGAAGGTACCACGAAGTCGCGTGCTCCTTCTGGCGTTGAGCCGATCAGTATTGGAGTCTCCACCTCAATGAAATCCTTTGAGTCAAGGAAATTACGGACTAAAATCGTCATGCGGTGGCGAAGTTCCAGATTCTTCCTTACCGCCGGTCGTCTGAGGTCAAGATAACGATACCTCATTCTAAGGTCATCGCCGCCATCTGTATCATCCTCCACCTTGAACGGAGGTGTGAGACTCTCACTAAGTACATTCAAGCTGTCAACCAATATCTCTATGTCGCCTGTAGGCATCTTAGGATTCTTACTCTGACGCTCAGACACCAATCCTTTTACCTGAACACAATATTCACGTCCTAATTTGTTGGCTCTCTCACATAACTCAGCATCTTTAGCCTCATCAAAGACCAACTGGGTAAGACCATATCTGTCGCGAAGGTCTACGAAGGTCATACCACCCATTTTTCTCGTCCTTTGTACCCAACCGGCAAGTGTCACTTGCTCACCAGCGTTTTCTATGCGGAGCTCTCCGCAAGTATTTGTTCTATACATACTATATTAATTATAATTTGAATTGCAAAGTTACATCAAAAATTCAAACCTGCCAAACAAATCCGTATAATTCTGTGACACGATGACGCTATCTCTCCTTTCTGACAACAACTATTACGGATTGCCGCAGGAGCTGATTATGAATGCCATCGCGCACGAATAGCATTTACGTAATTGTATGTCTCCTTGCCACGCATGAATCCATATCTCACAACCGGATCCTGATAGTAAGCCTTATCACTCAGCTTAAGAATATATGGCGACACCGATGCCCATGTATGGGGATTGTCGCCACGGCTACGTGCCAATGCCATTGCGTCACGGACATGTCCTGAACCGGCATTATACGATGCCAAGGCGAATGATATTCGCTCGTCACGGTTTGGAACATCGCTGAACTCATGCATCAGCACACCCATCAACCGACATGCCGTCTGGACATTCTTCTCAGGATCAAAGATCTCGCTTTTCGAGAGCCCAAACCGGGCGGCGGTGCTTGGCATCAACTGCATCAGACCACACGCACCTGCCCACGAACGAGCCTGCGGGTCAAATGAAGACTCCTGATAGCATTGTGCGGCAATAAGATGCCAGTCAAGTCCTGCCAACGGGGCATAGCGTTGGAACAGCTCGGTATAATTTGAGTTCTTTGGATAATAATTAGATGTCTTATGTTGAGAAATAAACGAGGCAGAGTGAATCACAGGTTTTGATAACAAATAATCCTCTTGCGCAATCGTGTTTGCGAGCATTTCAGGTTTGTACCAAAGATTCAGTTGTGCTGCCAGCGACTGATTATCAACATGTACTGCCCATTGACAGCCTTTGTCATCTTTCGCTCCACAGAAATACAGGTTATTCCCTACCCCGTCTGACCCATTCTGTTTCGGCTTATATTTTTCCTTTGAGAGGGGGACGGCAATAACATCACCATATCCTTTCTCAAGCTTATCAATCATCTCAAGAGTATCCTTGCAAAGCTCCACACGCAAGGTAACGCCTATCTCTCTGGCAAAGCTCTCGCACATCATATACTGCACACCCATACCATGACCATGATAATCATAATATGTGTCGGGACCGGAAATGGTGAGTACTATCATCTCACCGTTTTCAAGGATGTCATCCAAGGTGTAATGTGTCTGCTTCAGCGTGTCATAGTCATCAGGAGGAACGCCATGAATCGGTGTGCCCCAAGGTGTTGTCTCCACAGGCTTGTTCTGTTGTCTGCATCCTGTCAGCAACAGGAGGAATACAACGATAAAACTGCTATATTTATTCAAGATTGACATTTCTTGGATACAAAAGTATAACAATTTTTGGAAAATCGACAGAAAAACCGTACTTTTGCCATGTATTTTATCGAAAATTCATAATTATATAATATATGTTACGTATTGCAGTACAGTCAAAAGGCCGTCTTTATGACGACACTATGAATCTGTTGGCTGAAGCCGACATCAAAGTTCCATCAAGTAAACGGACCCTTCTGGTTCAGTCTTCCAATTTCCCGTTGGAAGTACTCTATCTCCGTGACGACGACATACCACAGAGTGTGGCGAGCGGCGTCGCAGACATTGGCGTTGTTGGTGAGAACGAGTTTGTTGAGAGAGGTGAAGAGGCACAGATTATATCGCATTTAGGATTTAGCAAATGCAGGTTGTCACTGGCAATTCCAAAAGAGATTGACTACAAAGGACTAAGTTGGTTTAACGGCAAGAAAATAGCAACCTCCTACCCTAACATTCTTCGCTCGTTCATGAATAAGAACGGCATACGCGCCGACATTCATGTCATTAACGGAAGCGTTGAGATCAGTCCAGGTATTGGTCTTGCTGACGGTATCTTTGACATCGTAAGCTCAGGCTCAACACTTGTCAGCAACAACCTCTGTGAGGTGGAGGTTGTGATGGAAAGTGAGGCTTTGCTTATTGGAAACTGGCAGATGGATGATGAGAAGCACCAGATATTAAACGAGATATTGTTCCGTTTTAACGCCGTCAAACAGGCTGAAGACAAGAAATACGTACGAATGAATGCTCCGAAGGCACGACTTCATGACATCATAGATGTATTGCCTGGTCTGAAGAGTCCTACCATTATCCCACTTGCCGATGAGGAATGGTGCTCAATACACACGGTGCTCGACCAGAAGCGTTTCTGGGAAATCATAGGAAAGCTGAAGGAGATGGGCGCACAGGGCATCTTAGTAACACCAATAGAAAAAATGATTTTGTAATGAATATCTATAGATATCCACTTAATGAGACATGGGGCACCATCGTTGAGCGTCCACACATGGACGTGTCTGAGCTAAACGCTATTGTAGCATCTGTGCTGGCAGACATCAAGAAAGATGGTGACGAGGCCGTAAAACGCTATGAGGAAAAGTTCGACCATGTACGTCTTTCTGAGCTTGCTGTCTCGGAAGAGGAAATAAACGAAGCCGAACAACTTGTGTCGGAAGACTTGAAAGAGTCGTTACAACTGGCTCATGACAACATCTGGAAATTCCACCACTCACAACGACACACACCTCAAAAGGTTGAGACTGCCAAAGGTGTCGTTTGCTGGCAGAAAAGCGTAGCTATAGAAAAGGTGGGGCTTTATATCCCTGGCGGAACAGCACCTCTTTTCTCAACAGTTCTGATGCTTGCTACTCCGGCAAAGATTGCCGGATGCAAGGAAATCGTCCTGTGTACTCCGCCAAACAAAGAGGGAAAGGTTCACCCTGCCATTTTAGTTGCCGCACGCATAGCAGGTGTAAGCAAGATATTTAAGGCAGGCGGCGTACAGGCCATCGGCGCTATGGCTTACGGTACGGAGAGCATACCAAAGACATATAAGATATTCGGTCCGGGCAACCAGTTTGTGATGGCAGCTAAACAACAGGTAAGCTTACATGATGTCGCCATTGACATGCCGGCAGGCCCATCCGAGGTTTGCGTCATTGCTGACGCAAACAGCAATGCGCGGTTCGTGGCTGCCGACCTCTTGAGCCAGGCTGAGCACGGCACAGACTCACAGGTTCTCCTCATCACCACTTCTGAGGAGAAGCTTAAGGAGGTAAGCAAGGAGATTGAACTACAACTTCAGCAATTACCACGTAAAGATGTAGCTTTCAAAGCGTTAGAAAACTCTAAATTCGTACTCGTACACAATACCGAGGAGGCTATGGAGCTAAGTAACACCTATGCTCCAGAGCACTTGATAATCGCAACAGATGATTATGAGCAACTGGCAGCTAAGGTTATCAACGCAGGAAGCGTGTTCCTTGGAAAGTATGCCTGTGAGAGTGCCGGCGACTATGCCAGCGGCACCAACCATACCCTTCCGACTCATGGCTATGCGACTGCATACAATGGGGTGAACCTCGACAGTTACAACCGGAAGATTACATTCCAGCATCTCACAGAAGAAGGAATCCGTTCAATAGGACATGCCGTAGAGGTTATGGCAGCGAATGAGATGCTCGAGGCTCATAAAAACGCAATGACAGTAAGACTACGTGAGCTCTGAGAGGTCTAATGAGTCAGAGAACACAAAAAAACAATAACCATGGATTTTGAATTAGAGAAACTGGTACGCCCTAACATTTGGTCACTGGCACCATATAGTAGTGCAAGAAACGAATATAGCGGACATACGGCAAGGGTTTTCCTTGACGCAAACGAGAACCCATATAACAAACCGCTCAACCGATACCCCGACCCGCTACAAACGGAATTAAAAGAAGAGATCTCAAAGGTAAAGCGAGTACCTACCGACCGTATTTTCCTTGGAAACGGCTCAGACGAGGCCATCGACCTGCCGTATCGCATTTTCTGCCGTCCGGGAATAGACAATGTCGTCGCCATTGAACCAACTTACGGCATGTATAAAGTATGTGCCGACATCAATGACGTTGAGTATCGTCCGGTATCGTTAGACGAAAGGTTCCAGTTCTCTGCCGATGACCTTCTCAAGGCATGCGATGAGAACACAAAACTTATCTGGCTTTGCTCTCCAAACAATCCCACTGGCAATAATCTCAACAGGGATGAGATAGTAAAGGTGCTGCAACGATTCAATGGCATCGTGATAGTCGACGAGGCTTACTCGGACTTCTCTGAGGTCAGACCGTTCAGAACGGAAACCGACCTCTACCCGAACCTTATCGTACTGAACACCCTCAGCAAAGCCTGGGGATGTGCAGCGATAAGACTTGGCATGGCATTCGCCCAGCCCGACATCATAGCATTGTTTAATAAGGTGAAGTATCCATACAACGTCAATTTGCTGACACAACGACAGGCACAAGAGATACTGAGAAACAGAGTTGAGGTGGAGGATTGGGTAAAAATCCTTTTATCAGAAAGATCACGCATGCTGAAGGCAATATTCGACCTGCCGATATGTGAGAAGGTATACCCTACTGACGCGAACTTCTTCCTTGCGAAGATGACTGACGCACAGTCTATCTACGATTATCTGGTAAAGATTGGCATTATAGTAAGAAACCGCACACGGGTACACCTCTGCCATAATTGCCTGCGCATTACCATCGGAACAAAAAGCGAGAACAACGAACTGTTAGCAGCACTAAGAAAGTATTAGACCATGATAACATTCCCATGCTGTAAGATCAACCTTGGTTTGAATATCGTAGCCAAACGTACAGACGGCTACCACGACATTGAGACAGTGTTCTATCCCGTGCCCTTAACTGACGCACTGGAGATTCATGAGATGCATGAGGACTTTCCATCTGAATACTCATGCGACTTAAAGGTCACAGGCAACAGCGTTGACTGTGACGAGAGAAAAAACCTTGCGGTAAAGGCATACGAGTTGCTGGCAAGAGACTTCCAATTACCACGCATCCATATTCATCTATATAAGCACATACCATCTCAAGCAGGCATGGGCGGCGGCTCTGCAGATGCCGCATTCACCATCCGCCTGCTTGATGAGCAATTCAGACTTAACATGGGAAATGCCGAGATGGAGCGTTACGCTGCCAAGTTAGGCGCAGACTGTGCTTTCTTCATCACTGCGGAGCCTGCATACGCCACAGGAAAAGGTGAGATACTGGTGCCTGCCGACAAAGACACCGACAACCTAAAAGGTTATTGGCTGGGGATTGTCAAGCCTGACGTAGCCGTGTCAACTGCAGAGGCTTACGCCGCCATCACACCGAAGAAACCGGTGAAATGCTGCAGAGACATCGTAAGGCAACCGATAGAGACATGGAAAGACGAGCTATCAAACGATTTTGAGACTCCGGTCTTCGCTAAACACCCTATCCTCGCTAATCTGAAAGAGCAACTCTACGCCTCAGGAGCGGTATATGCACAGATGAGCGGAAGCGGTAGTGCCCTCTTCGGCATCTATAGGCAAGAGCCACAAGACTTCAATCAGATCTTCGCACAGCACTTCCATGCCTTAATGAGACTGTAACAAGACATACTTTTTTTGCGAAAAGAATCGGTGATTTAAAGAAATTCATATTGTTATAACAATATTCTGGTATCTTCTTCGTTTATTTATCTATATGGACAAGAAGTTATCCTATATTATCATAACAGTCATACTATTGTTGTGTGGCATTTCATCTCATGCACAAACTTTTACGTTGCAAGGAAAGGTGTCTGACAAAGACAACAATCCAATAGAACTGGCGAGTGTATCGGTACTGTCACAGGGTAAGTTGACGATGACCAACCTAAAAGGCGAGTTCTCGATGCAGTTACAGAGTGCGGACTCTGTAGTAGTGAAATTCTCAATGATTGGCTATCGTGCCAAGACCAGAGTGTTACGCCGCCCTCGCGGAAAGATGACATTGCAAGTACAACTGGCTGACGACAACGAATTGGGAGAAGTGATTGTGGAAGGCAAGACACCACAGCATGGAACGACACAAGAGCTTGACATTAAGGATGTGAAAAATGCTCCATCCGCATCTGGCAACACCGTTGAGGAGATGATACAGAGCCAGGCTGGTGTGAGCACCCACAGTGAGCTGTCTTCCCAATATAACGTAAGAGGTGGTGCTTTCGATGAGAATTCCGTGTATATCAACGGTGTTGAGATTTTCCGACCGTTCCTTGTCAGGTCAGGACAGCAGGAAGGTCTCTCTGCCATCAACCCCGACATGGTAGAAAGTGTCGGGTTCTCCACTGGTGGCTTTGAAGCTAAATACGGTGACAAGATGTCATCGGCACTCGACATTCATTACAAGACTCTCAAGCCTAAGGGACGAAGCCGTGTGAAGGCAGAAGGAAACATTGCAGCCAGCCTCTTAGGAGGTAGTGGATATGTGGGTTTCGGTACCGCGAAATTCTCTTGGCTCAACAGCGTACGCTACAAGACCAACCGCTATTTGCTTGGATCGTTGCAGGAAAATGGAGAATACAACCCTAACTTCCTGGATTACCAGACATATATGAGTTGGAGTCCTAACAAGCGTTGGCAAGTCGACTTAATCGGAAATGTCTCGGAGAACCATTATAACTTCATCCCTAAGGATCGCGAGACAAAATTTGGAACGATGGAAAACGTAAAGTCGTTCCGAGTGTATTTCGATGGGCAGGAAAAAGACGTATTCCGTACTTTTTTCGGATCATTAAGCATTACCCATAAGCTCTCGGACAACAAGACGTCACTGTCGCTCATAGGCTCCGCCTATCGCACAAAAGAACAGGAGAGATACGACATTCAGGGACAATACTGGCTAACCCAGACTGAGACATCCCAGAACCTTGGAGTGGGAACATATATGCAGCACTCACGCGACTATCTTGAGGCAAACGTGGCAAGTGTCAAGCTGATGGCAAGACACCGCAGTGCAAGACATGAGATAGAAAGTGGTGTCACATATAAGATTGAGCGCATAGAAGAAGACTCTCGTGAATACGAATACAGGGACTCTGCCGGATACAGTGTGCCACATACAGGGAAAGACCTGAACATGATCTATTCCCTGCGAGCCAAGAATAAGCTAAACGCAAACCGTGTGGAGGCTTACTTACAAGACACATGGCACTTCAAGTCTGGAAACGACACCATGCCTACGCTATACACCCTGAACTACGGCGTCAGGTTCGCAAACTGGACATTCAACAAAGAGAGTATTGTATCACCGAGGGCGTCATTGAGCATCACACCGGCATGGAACAGGGACCTTACTTTCCGTTTGGCTGCAGGACTATATTATCAGGCGCCATTCTACAAGGAGCTGCGTGACACAACGACGGTAAACGGAGTTACTTATGCTAATCTCAACACCAAAATTAAGAGCCAGCAATCCATTCACATGATAGGAAGCATGGAGTACCGCTTCAGGATGATGGACAGACCGTTTAAGTTTTCCGCTGAGGCATACTACAAGATGCTACATAATCTTGTGCCATATTCGGTAAACAACGTACAGGTAGTTTACTATGGCGATAATAAATGTGACGGTCACGCAATGGGCATCGACCTGAAGCTGTTCGGAGAGTTCGTGCCAGGAAGTGACTCATGGCTTTCACTCAGTGTCATGAATACAAAGATGAGATTAAATGGCAAGGATATACCATTGCCTACCGACCAGCGCTATGCCCTTAACCTATATTTCACGGACTACTTCCCCGGGACAACGCGCTGGAAGATGTCCCTGAAGCTATCCTATGCCGACGGACTCCCCTTCTCCGCCCCACACAAAGAGCTGGAGAACAACTCATTCAGGGCACCGGCATACAAACGTGCCGACATTGGGATGAGCTACCGTCTGCTTGACAACGATGACCGCTCACATAAAGGTATCTTCAAAAATATCTGGCTTGGAGTTGACTGTCTGAACCTTTTCGGAATCAACAACGTAAACTCATATTACTGGATCACTGATGTAACTGGTCAGCAATACGCAGTGCCAAACTACCTAACAGGCAGACAGCTAAACGGAAGGATACTCTTTGAGTTCTAAAAAAGCAGAATAGACGCCTTTACGATAAAAAATAAAAAAATATACGTTTAAGATTTCTTTTTCTCAAAGGAAATATCTAACTTTGTAACATCTATTAACTACAACCACAGTAATAAACTGTATCTGTGGCATAAAAACATGACAATTATGGAAAAAAAGTATTTCGCACCATCAGAATTGATTATAAACGAAGACGGAAGCTGCTTCCATCTTCACTTGCGTCCAGAACAATTGGCAGACAAGGTAATCCTTGTTGGCGACCCAGCGCGTGTCAACACTGTGGCATCACATTTTGACACACAGGAATGTGAGGTTGCGAGCAGGGAGTTCCACACGATAACAGGTACTTATAAAGGCAAGCGCATCACATGCCAGTCGCATGGCATCGGATGTGACAACATCGACATTGTCATCAATGAGTTGGACACACTCGCAAACATTGACTATGAGACACGTCAGGAGCGCGACACTCACCGTGAGCTGACAATGGTTAGAATTGGAACCTGCGGTGGTCTGCAACCTTTCACTCCTGTCGGCACATTCATTGCCAGTGTGAAAAGCATTGGTTTCGACGGACTACTCAACTACTATGCCGGACGTAATGAGGTTTGCGACCTTCACCTTGAGGAAGCATTCAAAAAGCACATGGCATGGGATCCCATAAAAGGAGCACCTTATGTATCGATTGCCGATCCTGACCTTATCAACCAAATCGCACAAGATGACATGGTTCGCGGCTTTACAATATCCTGCGGAGGTTTCTATGGTCCCCAGGGGCGTGAGCTGCGTATTCCACTTGCCGATCCTAAGCAGAATGAGAAAGTAGAGGCATTTGAATATGACGACATGCGCATCTGTAATTTTGAGATGGAGTCAAGTGCTCTTGCCGGACTTGCCTCATTGCTCGGACATAGGGCTATGACATGCTGCATGGTTATCGCCAACCGGTATGCGAAAGAGATGAATACAGAATATAAGAACTCTATCGACACTTTGATTGAGAAAGTACTCGACCGAATCTGACTCAGGTGTTGAAAGTAATAATAAAATGCAATGATTTCCTTTGAGAGCGACTACAACAATGGAGCACATCCTTCAGTGCTCCAACATCTGATTGACACAAACACCTACCAGAGTGCCTCCTACGGTTCTGATGTTTGGAGCGAACAAGCCCGCAAGAAAATACGTGAGGCGTGCCAATGTCCAGATGCCGACATATACTTCCTTGTGGGTGGCACACAGACCAATGCCACCGTCATTGATGGTGTCCTGACTGGCTATGAAGGAGTTATCGCTGTTGAGACTGGACATATAAACGTCCACGAGTCGGGAGCAATAGAGGCAAGTGGTCACAAAATTATCACACTACCCTCTCACAACGGAAAAATGGACGCAAAGGACCTGGCTGATTTCCACACACGTTTTTTTGCCGATCCCGTCTATGAACATATGGTAATACCTGGCATCGTATACATTACGTTCCCTTCTGAGCTTGGCACTGTATATAAAGCCGACGAGATAGCCAGGCTACATGAGCTCTGCCAAGAGTATGAGGTCCCACTTTTTATTGATGGAGCACGGCTTGGATATGGTCTTATGTCACATGAATGTGATTTCGATCTTCCTTGGCTCGCCAAGCATTGCGATGTGTTCTATATCGGTGGAACAAAGGTCGGAGCACTATGTGGAGAGGCTGTCGTCTTCCCACGCAACAATGCCCCACGCCATTTCTTTAACATCATCAAGCAACACGGTGCGCTATTGGCTAAAAGCCGCTTGGCTGGGGTTCAGTTTGATGCTCTATTCACTGACGGACTATATTTCGAGATTAGCAGACAAGCCATAGAAAAAGCTATGCACATGCGACAGCTTTTCACCGATGCCGGCATACCCGTCAAAGACTCACCGACAAACCAGCAGTTTGTCGTACTCTCAACACATCAGATTGACCAACTGCGGCAAAGCGTTAGTTTTGAGACATGGGAGCCTGTTGATGAGACCCATACTCTTTGCAGGTTTGTCACGAGCTGGGCAACTACCGATAGTGACATAATGGTTTTGAAAAAGGCTCTAAGCAGTTTATAACGAATTAAGCCAAAAGGGAATTAATGGAAATGCAGCTCATCCATCTGCTCTGATGAGCTTTGCCGTATTTGCCTTAGACGCTCCCACTTTTCTGAAGATATAATTCTCTCTGGCTGTAGTTTAAGTCTCACATCACTTGACCGAGGATAGTTTTCTAACTTCTCGGTCATTTTCTCATATGAAATAGAAGCAATATCTTGTGCAGGTTGGTACGTCGCATCTGAACCATAATCGTTACCCGAGTTTTGGTTAATCAGGTTGACAGCACACAAACGATATAGCAAGTCGCTTACAATACGTATAGGTATACCCGTAATACGCTTCAGCTCCAAAGCTGTATATGGCTTCTTTCCCTGTGCGAAACGTTCACAGATAAGTGTCATCAGCATCATACTCATAGTCATCTGGGTACGGTGGCTGACATCTTTTGTGTCAATAAGCAACTCATAATACTCCATATTCTGGTTCATATAACAGAGCTCTGCACAGAAAAGACAGATATACCATGATATCATCATCCATAACATGAAAAGAGGAAGAGCCGCAAAAGAGCCATAGATTGCGTTATAGCTGCTCAGGAACATCTGGCTGTTGATGTATACGAATTGCAAAAACTGCATAACCACACCAGCAAGGATTCCTGGCACAACAGCCTTTGACAACTTTACCTTCGTGTTTGGCATAAAGACAAATAGTCCAATGAAAATAACTGACATCATCACAAACGGCAACAAACGTATACCAAACTTCGCAAGACTACCTAAAACGATGAAAGACTGTAGCTGTCCTGTAATTCCATATATGAAGATATTTAGACCTGACATTATAATTATACCAATGGGAATGAGGAAAAGAAGAGCTGTATAATCAGTGATGACACGCAAAGGAGAACGCCTGTTCTTTACCTGCCAGATCTCATTGAACACGTGTTCGACATTATATACAAGTGAAAGAACGCTATAAAACATGAAAACAATGCCCACTCCTATAAACACTCCGTTCTTGGCATGATTAAGATATGACTTGGCAAAACCAATTATAGTATCTGCCACCTGAGGCTGACTCTCAAGGATGTCACGTAACCACTGCTCGATAAGAGAATCTAATCCGAAACCACGTGCTATGGCAAAAACAACCGCAGCAACAGGTACAATAGCAAGCATGGTACTGAAGGACAGAGCTGTGGCATAGTCAGAATGTCCACGCTCTATGAAGAACCGAATAGCGAGATAAAGTTTCCTGACAATGTCCAAAAGCCACTGCAACGGCTTTGAGCCGATGTCATCACCCATTCGCCAGATACCAACGTTTAAGAAATACTTTACTTTGGTCAGATTCATAATAATTTTATTATCGTGTCTTTGTTATGAATGATACAAAAATACAAAATATATCTAAACAATAAATATAATTAACGTAATTGTAAGAAAATATATGCCATTTTAACATAATGACCTTTACCTTAAATATATTACAAAATAATTGTACTTTTATTTCTTTTAATTTTCACTTCTTTTGTATCTTTGCATGCACAATAGAAGGACAACAAAAGAAAAAAGCAATACAAATGATTAATAACGATACTATTTGTGCGCTCGCTACAGCACAAGGAGGAGCCCTTGGAATAATAAGAGTATCCGGACCTAAAGCCTTTGATACCGTAAGTCATATCTGCTCCTTAAATTGTGCTAATATTGTGGCAAACACTGTCCACTACACACATATCGTAAGCCCTGAAAACGAGATTGTTGACGAGGTACTTGTATCTATTTTCCACGCCCCGCACAGCTATACCAGTGAGGACTCCGTGGAAATTTCATGCCATGCTTCAAGATATATATTAAACAAGGTGTTGGAACTACTGATAACAAACGGCTGCCGCATGGCAAATCCTGGAGAGTTCACACAAAGGGCATATTTCAACGGTAAAATTGACCTGTCGCAAGCAGAAGCTGTCGCAGATCTCATTTCCTCGACAAACAGAGCATCACACCGCATTGCCATGAGCCAATTGCGAGGAGGTATCTCAACAGAACTTGCAACATTACGCAACAAACTGCTTAAACTCACATCATTATTAGAACTTGAGCTTGACTTCTCCGACCATGAGGAGCTTGAGTTTGCCGACAGAAACGAATTACTGGAACTCACGAATACAATAAAAGAGCATATCAACAGACTCGCACATTCTTTTAAAATCGGACAAGCATTGAAAAACGGAATACCTGTTGCCATCGTGGGAAAGACTAATGTAGGAAAGTCAACACTACTTAATGCCATCTTAAATGACAACAGGGCTATTGTATCAGACATACATGGCACCACACGCGACACTATCGAGGAAAGTATTGATATTAATGGTGTACAGTTCAGATTCATAGACACTGCCGGCTTGCGACAGACAAAGGATGAAATAGAGCAAATCGGTATTGACAGGACTCTCAAGAAAATAAATGAAGCACAAATCATAATTTGGTTACTTGACAGTATTCCTGACAATAACGAACTTGATGAAATAAAAA
Source organism: uncultured Prevotella sp. (assembly GCA_905236455.1). Classification (GTDB taxonomy): domain Bacteria; phylum Bacteroidota; class Bacteroidia; order Bacteroidales; family Bacteroidaceae; genus Prevotella. Next base: position 20,101 of record CAJOPT010000001.1, read on the forward strand.
CACTAACTAAAGGAAAAGATTGTCTCTTCGTTCACAACAAAGCTGATCTTATTGACACAGAATCTTTCAAACCATATATTTCACCGCTAACCCTAATAAGCGCAAAAGCAGGAACAGGTATAGAGCAACTGAAAGAGCAAATATATAAAACTTCCCACCTGCAAAACCTCTCAGGAAATGAGGTCATCGTCACTAACGCCCGCCACTATGACGCCCTACTACGCGCACAGGAAAGTATTCAATATGTCCTCAACGGACTTCAACAAAACCTAAGTGGCGACCTCCTATCAGAAGACCTCCGCCAGACTCTTGACATCCTTGCCGAAATCACCGGTGGCAAAATCACACCTCAAGAGACCTTGAACAACATCTTCAAGAACTTTTGCGTCGGCAAGTGATTCGCAATCACCAACGCACACCATTTATCACTAATCATCACATAAGGCGCTCTAAATGAGTGCTTTATTTATTTCCAAATTCATCGATGCCAATCGTTGAATTTCTTTTTTTAGCCTGTTTTTGTACCACATTTG
>CAJOPT010000002.1 GCA_905236455.1 uncultured Prevotella sp.
AATGATAATCCGTGGTGGACATCAAATATGATTCCACAGGATTTTCATGATATGCGCAAAAGGCTCTATTTGGATCGTTTTTATCAAGAAGTGACAAATAGGGACATTCGTCGTGGAGTCATCTTGATGGGGCCGAGGCGTGTTGGAAAGACGGTTATGATTTATCATACCATAGAAAGATTAATAGAACAGGGTGTGCCTTCGCAGCACATCATCTATTTATCTATTGATACTCCTATTTATAATAACATAGCTTTAGAGGAGCTTTTTTCGTTGGCTAAAGAGGCGTTGAATAGTGAAAATGACCAGGAAGACTATTATGTATTCTATGATGAGATACAATATCTTAAGGATTGGGAAATCCATCTTAAGTCTTTGATAGATACTTATAGGAGTGTTAAGTTTATCGCTTCTGGCTCTGCTGCGGCTGCATTAAAGATGAAAAGCAACGAAAGTGGTGCAGGACGTTTTACGGATTTCATGCTGCCCCCATTGACTTTCAACGAATATATCCATCTACTAAACCTCAATAACATTATTACCAAGAAAACAGAAGATGGTGATAATCCATTGAGTTCTTTTGTAGATACTTTGGACATAGGATTGTTAAATCGGCATTTCATAGACTATATTAATTATGGCGGTTATCCAGAAATCGTGTTTTCAGAAAAGATGAGACAAGATCCAGGGCAGTATATTCGGCATGATATTGTTGATAAAGTACTGCTTAGGGATCTTCCAAATTTGTATGGCATCCAGGATACGCAAGAGTTGAACCGCCTTTTTATTTATATCGCTTATCATTCTGGAGAGGAGTTCTCTTATGAAGGGATCTCCAAAGAATCAGAAATAAAAAAAGAGGTGTTGAAGAAGTACTTGATGTATTTGGAAGCTGCTTTTCTTATCAATATCGTCTATAAAATAGATGCCAATGCAAAAAAGTTGCAACGCATAACGTCCTTTAAAATCTATCTTACTAATCCCTCACTCCGTTGTGCCCTTTTCTCTCCTCTTACAGAAACAGACCCAGCGATAGGCGGAATGGTAGAAACGGCTATTTTTGCACAATGGTTACAAACGCGTACATCTATCATATATTATGCCAATTGGAATAAAGGAACAGCCCCGGGAGAGGTAGATATTGTTGGGGTCAACATAGCTAAGCAAAAGGCAGATTGGGCTGTGGAAGTAAAATGGTCTGACCGTTATTTCGACAAACCAGGCGAATTAAAATCTCTCCTGTATTTCACAGAGAACAATCATTTGGAGAGAGCATTGGTTACATCATTGACCAAAAGGGGTGTGAAAAAACTAAGAACGGTAAGATTAGAATTTATTCCATCTGCAATATATGCATATACTGTTGGCTATAACAGATTTAAAACCTTTTTAACGTCAAAGTAATAAATAATAACATGATGAATATTGGAGACAAGGCACCCGAGATACTGGGCAAAGATGAGAACGGACGGGAGATCCGTCTGAGTGACTATAAAGGAAGGAAGCTGGTGCTGTACTTCTATCCGAAGGACAATACCAGTGGGTGTACCGCTGAGGCGTGCAGCCTGCGCGACCACTACGACAAGCTGCATGGCGCAGGCTATGAGGTGGTTGGCGTCAGCAAGGACTCCGCAGCCTCTCACCAGAAGTTCAAGGAGAAGCATGAGTTACCATTCCCATTGATAGCCGATGTAGATCATACTCTTCTTGAGACAATGGGTGCTTGGGGTGAGAAGAATATGTATGGAAAGAAGACCATGGGTACCATCCGCACAACATTCATTATTAATGAGGAAGGTGTGATAGAGCAAATATTTTCCGGCAAACAAGTGAAGACAAAAGAGCACGCAGAACAGATATTGAATGCAAAATAGCTAACAGTGTTAAAGCTTATCTAAATGCTTAAGCCAATAGATTTGAATACCCTGCGGTTCATCCGTGAGCATCGTGAGGAAGATGTCAGGACGCTGGCTTTGAAAAACAAGAATGAGAAAATTGACATGCTGTTTGCACTTGAACAGATACAAGGATGGCAAACAGCACGTACCAAATTGCCATCGTGGACATCTATTGGTGGGGTGATTTATCCTCCTCATCTATCTATGGAGCAATGCTCAAGTGAGTCGACTGCGTTGTATAAATCATCAATAATCCCTCGGTGTGGGAAGGCTGACACATTTGTTGACTTAACAGGTGGCTATGGAGTAGATTTCTCGTTTATGTCGCGCGGTTTTACCAAAGCCTTCTATGTGGAACGTCAAGAAAATCTTTGTGATATTGCCCGTAACAACTTTCCATTGTTAGGCTTACAAAATGCAGATGTGATACATGGCGATGGAATCGAGTTTTTGCAAACATTGGAACATGTTTCTGTATTATTCCTTGATCCCGCTCGCCGCAAAGAGCATGGGAGTAAGGCTATTCTGTTGGAAGACTGTACTCCAAATCTTTTGGAGATAAAAGAGCTTTTATTGGATAAGGCAGATACGATAGTTGTGAAACTGTCGCCGATGCTCGACTGGCATTTGGCTGTTGAGCAGCTTGGTAGTGTGTTTGAAGTACACGTCGTTTCGGTGGGCAATGAGTGTAAGGAGTTGATATTAGTCCTTCGGAAAGATTATATTGGTACCCCCACGTTGTATTGTGTCAACGATGGTAATGTGTTTATTGTAGATAAAGAGACAAAGAAAGCAACTCTTCCGTCAGCAGAGTTGGTGTCGTTGCCCTTGGCAAAGTACCTTTATGAGCCGAATGCCTCTATAATGAAAGTTGGTTGTTTCGATGAAATCAGCAGTTTTTATAACATTTCACCGTTAGGAAAGAACTCACACCTCTTTGTTTCGGCTGTTTTAGCAGAAGGTTTTCCTGGCAGGACATTTAAGATACTGCGTCTCTGTTCAATGAACAAACACGATTTACGTGATGCATTAAAGAATATTGACCGTGCGAATATTGCAGTGAGGAATTTTCCGATGAGTGCAGTAGAGTTACGAAAGAGGTTAAGGCTTAAAGATGGAGGTGATGTGTTTATTTTCGGAACGACAGTAGAGCACCATACACATGTTTTGCTCTTGGCTTCCCGCATTTCATAAGCTCAGATACAATTGGTTTTGCTGCTGTTTTTCTCGTACTTTGGCATAAAATGCTGAACTTACTGTATCTCGAAATAAAAAATAAACGAGTTTCTTTTGTTCTGCACTCGATTTTCCGTAACTTTAGCATAAAATGCCGAAGTTACTACGTCTCGGCAAAAAAAGAAATGGATTTTCTTTGTTTTGCTCTCGACTTTCCGTAACTTTGTGGCGGAAACAAAAAATGGCGAAATACGATGAGAATAATTAATTTCAGTGAACAGAATTCCGTCATCAATCTTTTTCTGGCGGAATTGAGAGACAAGAAGTATCAGCAAAATCGGCTGTTATTCCGTAATAATATCCAACGTATAGGTGAGATGATGGCATTCGAGATGTCTAAAACTCTCGAATACAAATCTAAGACCGTCACCACTCCTTTGGCTACGATAGACATTCCAATACCAAAGGATGATATTGTAATCGGCACGGTATTACGTGCTGGTCTGCCATTTCATGAGGGCTTCCTCCATGTGTTCGACCATGCCGACAATGCTTTTGTGTCAGCTTATCGTATGTATACCAATCGTGAGCATACTGAGGTTGGTATACATACAGAGTATATGGCGTCACCTTCAATAAAAGGGAAGACACTTATTATTGCTGACCCGATGCTTGCTACCGGAGGTTCTATGGCGGCAGCAATAGAGGCACTGATGAAAACAGGTAAGCCTAAAGTTATTCATATAGCTTGTGTTATTGCGACACCAGAGGGGTTGGATGTGATAAAAGAAGTGTTACCAGAGGATTCTTATATTTGGTGTGCCGCTATCGACCCGGAGATGAATGAGCATAAGTACATTGTGCCAGGCTTTGGTGACGCTGGTGATCTTTGTTTTGGAGGGAAACTTTGAGGAAGAAAATGAAAAATATAAGATGAGAGAGTTTATTGATGTATTGCGCCGGTTTATACCGCCTTATAAGAAATATCTGATTTTATCGGTGATTTTCAATATTCTGTCGGCTATTTTGAATATCTTCTCTTTTGCCGCATTGATACCGATTTTGCAGATTCTCTTCCAGACAAGCGACGCCAAGACTGCTACGTCAATCATGGCATGGGACTGGGGTAATATCCAGGAAGTGCTGATGAACAATATGAATTATTATGTGAATGGGCTGATAGCCGAATGGGGTCAGACCACAACACTATTGTTTATTGGTTTGTTCCTTGGTGTTGCCACATTTCTTAAGACAGGAGCGTATTTCCTGTCGGCAGCGACGATCATACCAATACGTACGGGTGTAGTCAGGGATATCCGCAATCAGCTTTATCAGAAGATTAATGCTCTGCCGCTTGGCTTTTTCTCAGAGGAGCGCAAGGGTGACATCATTGCCCGCATGAGTGGTGATGTTCAAGAGATAGAGAATTCCATTATGGCGAGTCTTGAAATGCTGTTCAAGAATCCTATTCTAATTATCAGTTACTTTGCTGCACTCATTTTCATCTCATGGGAGCTTACGGTCTTCACCCTTGTTATCGTACCTGTCATGGGGTGGTTTATGGGATGGGTCGGCAGAAAGCTCAAGCAAGACTCCATCAAAGCACAGGCATTATGGAGCGATACGATGAGCCAGGTTGAAGAGACTCTTGGCGGGCTGCGTATCATCAAGGCTTTTTGTGCGGAAGGAAAGATGAACAAGCGTTTCGACCAAATCAATACCGCATATCGTAACGATATCATGAAGGTGAATATCCGGCAGTCGTCGGCTCATCCGATGAGCGAGTTTCTTGGTACTATAATGATAGTTATTGTATTATGGTTTGGTGGCGTGCTCGTACTGAATACCCATACGCTCTCCGGTCCAATCTTTATCTATTATATGGTAATGCTTTATTCTATTATTAATCCACTGAAAGACTTTTCTAAGGCAGGATATAACATACCAAAGGGACTGGCGTCAATGGAGCGCATAGATAAGATATTGATGGCCGAGAATGCGATTAAGGAAATAGATCACCCCAAGCATATTACAAGTTTCGAACATCAGATAGAGTTTCGTAACGTGTCGTTTGCATACTTGGAAGAGAAAGATGAGCATGGTGAAAAGAAAACTCTGCGTTATGTGTTACGTGACATCAACCTTACCATTCCTAAAGGCAAGACGGTAGCGCTGGTAGGACAGAGTGGCAGTGGTAAGTCTACGCTTGTTGACCTTATTCCTCGCTATTATGATGTACAGGAGGGTGAGGTGCTGATAGACGGCGTCAACGTCAAGGAATTAGGCATTCATGATCTCCGACAACTGATAGGTAATGTAAATCAGGAGGCGATACTCTTTAACGATACTTTCCGTAATAATATCTCTTTCGGTGTGGATAATGCCACACAGGAACAGATAGAAGAAGCGGCGAAGATAGCCAATGCCTATGACTTTATTATGGCGTCAGAACAGCAGTTTGATACCAATATCGGTGACAGGGGAGGACGTCTGAGCGGAGGACAGCGTCAGCGTGTCTCTATCGCACGTGCGATACTGAAGAATCCTCCAATCCTTATTCTCGATGAGGCGACCTCGGCTCTTGACACAGAGAGCGAACGTTTGGTACAGGACGCTTTGGAGCGTCTGATGAAGACTCGTACAACAGTCGCTATAGCCCATAGGCTGTCAACGATCAAGAATGCCAATGAGATTTGTGTGTTGCACGAGGGAAGGATTGTGGAGCGTGGTACTCATGAGGAGCTGATGGCGAAGAATGGTAATTATAAAAAACTTCACGACATGCAGACAATATGATGAAAAAAACGATTCTTCATTCTTCATTCTTTATTATCAACCTTCTTATAGTGGTTGTGATGTATTTTATTGCCCGCGTGACATTCTTACTTGAGAACTACAGTTACTTCTCGGAAGACATGTCGTTGGCGCATTTTATAGAATTGTCCCGTGGCGGCTGGGTGTTCGACCGCTCTGCAATTGTATATACGAACATTCCTTATATTGTCCTCATGCTGTTTCCGTTATGGTTGAAAGAGACGAAAGCATACCACAGATTCTGCAAATGGCTGTTTATCATCGTTAATGGCTTTACGTTTGTAATCAATGTTGCTGACTCCGTTTATTTTCCATATACTCTAAGGCGAACTACGACATCTGTCTTTCAGGAGTTCAGTCATGACAATGGTGTCGCTGGAGGAACGATAGGTTGGGAGATTCTGAAACATTGGTATTTGGTATTAGTTGGAGTGGTGGTTATATATGGCGCATGGCGTATGTACGTTACTCCTCGCATATACCGTATGCAGTTCGTCACTGTTAAACAGCGCATTGCCTATTCTGTAGTAATGTTGCTTTTCCTTGTGGGGATTGCCCCTTTGTGTGTCGCGGCATGCAGGGGAGGCTTTAGTGGCGATGTGCGTCCTATAACTATCAGTAATGCCAACCAATACGTCAAGCGCCCTACGGAGTGTGCGTTGGTGTTGAATACTCCTTTTGCCTTGATAAGGACAATAGGTAAGAATGTGTTCGAGGTTCCTGTATATTATAAGAGTCAACAGGAGCTACAACAGGTGTTCTCGCCAATCCATAAGCTGACACCTGACCATCCGTTTCAAAAAAAGAATGTCGTGGTGTTTATCGTTGAGAGCTTCGGAAGGGAATATATCGGGGCACTCAATAAGACATTGGAAAACGGTAAATACAAAGGTTATACTCCCAATGTAGACCGTATCATCAGCGAGAGCGCCACTTACAAATACTCATATTGTAACGGAAGGAAAAGTATTGATGGAATGCCGTCAGTACTTAGTGGCATCCCGATGTTTGTAGAGCCGTTTATACTTACACCTGCGTCAATGAACACTTATACTGGCATGGCAGGATTATTAAGGCAAGAAGGATACCAGACCTCTTTCTTCCATGGTGCCAGCAGAGGCAGTATGGGATTTCTTGCTTTCGCAAACAAAACAGGCTTCCAGTCTTATTATGGCAGAGAAGACTATGTTTCTGACAAGCGTTTTGGTGGTGATGCTGATTTCGATGGAAACTGGGGTATTTGGGATGAGCCGTTCTTACAATACTTCTGTACAAAGATTGGAGAGATGAGGCAACCTTTCATGACGGCAGTATTCACGGTATCCTCACATACACCTTATGTTATTCCAGAGAAATATAAGTCTGTCTTCCCTGAAGAAGGACTGATCATGCACAAATGCATACGATATACCGATATGGCTATTGGTAAATTCTTTGAAAAGGCAAAGACACAACCATGGTTCAAGAACACAATTTTTGTCTTGACAAGCGACCATACAAATCTTTCAGACCATCCATTTTACCAGACAGATATCGGAGGATTCTGTTCTCCAATCGTGATATATGACCCCAGTGGAGAGATTCAGCCTGGCATGCGTGACGCTATTGCCCAGCAGATAGATATACTTCCGACAGTACTTAGTATTCTTGGATATGATAAGCCGTTCCTTTCTTTTGGCTGTGACCTTATGACAACTCCGGCTGAGGAGACCTTCGCTGTGAACTATTTGAATGGTATCTACCAATATGTCAAGTTTGGACATGTCTTACAGTTTGATGGACAGAAGACGAAAGGTATCTATTCCCTTACGGACTCTCTGATGAGACATAATCTCGTAGGCAAGGTGGCACGGCAGCAACAAATGGAACAGGAGGTAAAGGCAATAATCCAACAGTATATGTACAGAATGGTCAATGATGACCTGATGGCTGCTCCTCAATAGATGTGACGGAACAAATAGTCGAAGTGCCTGAAATCGTCAGTAGAAAACTCTTTGTCGGCATCCTCTATCCAATATAGTGGCAGGTCGTGATATAAAGACGCGACCAATGAGAATGTGCTCGGTGCGCCGATGAGGTAGTCACAGTGCGACAATAGACAAAGGTCTTCCCCTGGGTTACCTTCTGGGAAGACAACTGTCACGGGCTGCTGCCGTGAGGTTTTGTCAGTCTTCCCTAACTGGCTATGGTAATAGCCCTTTTGTATTTTCGGGTCATTACCGCAAATATACACTTGTATTTGTTCTTTAGGAAACAAAGAACAGAACCGTTGGATAATTCTTACATATTGCTCATCAGAATAGAAGAAGCGACCGCCATAAAAGTTGGCATAGTCACCACGGCGGATATGGACACCCAGCCGAAGACTTCCGCTGTAGGCGGAAGTCTCATAAAACATTGTCTCAGGGTTTCCCCCCGCAGAGGGAATCCCTTTGCGCTCACCCATGATATCGGTGACACGCCTCTCTATCTCTTCTTTGAAAGAAAAGAGGTTTATAATCTCTTCCTTGTACTTTAGAAAAAGGTCATACCAACGGGCATACCATCCAGTAGCCATAACCAGCTTACTGTTAAGCATTATTTGCTCTTCATGGGTGTAGTCACCGTCTTCATCATTAAACTGGACCAATGGGATAAGTCCCCACTTAGCGGCATATTTGGCAAAAAGGTATGTGGGAAAATTGTGATGGGGCGTGTTACAGATATTAAAATAGGGGTATTTATATGCAAAGCGCATTGACATTGTTTTGCGACAATGCTCACGTCCCCAAGCATAAACATGACCGTACTGAAGCATGTTGTTTGCCATGCGCCCCTTATCGTGTACGAATATCATTACTCTTCCCCCTCCCTTGGTATAACTTTGCCATCGACAACTTTAAAGCGACGGTTAAACTCCTCACGGGTACGCTTCCAGCGGTTATGGCTCCATAGCCATAGCTCCGGCTGTTTTCTGATACTCTCTTCCAGCATCTTGTGGTACAGATCTGTTGCTTCAAACTCTTTCAGTTGCTCGGGATTACGGGTAATAAGTTTGAACTCTCCCACATAATATCCTCGCTTCACCTGCCGCATCTCAAGGAAGAACATCGCCTGACGGTTCTTTATTGCAATGCGCTCAGTGCCTGTCATGACGGGTGTGTCATGATTTAGGAACCAGCACCAGTGGTGAATGTTGTTCCAATGTGGAACCTGGTCGCCAAGATAGCCTATAATCGTTGGTTGCTGTTTGCGTTTGTATTCAATGGTTTTCCTTAGGATGTCTACCAGTGGAATGCATATCGAGCCCCATCGTTCGCGCAAATTGAGAATTAGTTTGTCAAAGACAGGATTCTCCAGTGCGTGGTAAAGCTGCCCGAATACAGCCTTGTCGGTAACCCATAGCGGTAGCGTTGTAATCCATTCCCAGTTGAAGGTGTGACCGATATAAATGCAGCATGACTGTCCTTCCTCAATACATTTGTTTAGTTGTTCTGTCCCAATGAAAACCATGTGCTTGCGCAGCTGTCTCTCACTCATTGTCATTGTCTTGACAACCTCCACAAAATAGTCACATAGGCGGTGATAGAACTTTCGCTCAATGCTGCGAAGTTCTTCTTTGTCCTTTTCCGGGAATGACGATTCCAGGTTTCCGCGTACAATCTTAACACGATATCCAGCTAACTTATATAGTATTAAGTATAGGAGATCACTTAGGATATAGTGTACCCGGAAAGGCAAGAGCGATAGGAGATACCATACGGAATGAACGAGGTGGTAATATATTTTTTCCATAACGTTATTTGTTTATGAGTGTCGGCTGCGACTCTTGAAATAATCGTAGGCGGATTTTATTTGCGTATAGAAGTGCTCATAATTCATGTGACTGTCAAAGTCTTCTTTCGCCTGACGTCCAAGCCTGTGGCGACAGTCTTCATCAGAGATAAGTTGACGGATAGCGGCAGCCAGTTTATCGACATCTCCCGGAGTAACCAGCAGACCATTTTCCCCATTCCTTATATATTCACGCTGACCGCCGTTGTCTGTCGCTACGACAGGATGTCCCTGTGACATGTATTCTTGTGGAGAGAGAGGACACCCCTCACGCACCACAGAGGGCAGGATTCCAAAATCAGCAGCGGAAACGTATGGTAAGACTGGATGGCGGAATCCTGCGAGGATTACTTTTCCCGTAAGACTCTTCTCCTCAATCTTGCTCTTCAGGTGGGATGTGTATTCATCGCTTCCGCGTCCTACAAGTATGAGCTTGAACCTCAAATCGCTTAGCATGCTGACAGCCTCTATCAGCACGTCAAGACCTTTCTCCTCGTCGAGTCTGCCATGGTACATTGCCACGACATGGTCTTTTGGAATATCAAATTCTTTATACAAAGAGATTTGTTGTATTTCGTCTGGCACTACAATACTCGTGTGCACAATGCGAGTCTTTTGCAAGTCAATAGTGGGGTTTGTGCTAAGGAATGTTTCCTTTGACAACTCTGAGTCGAAGCAGATTCCGTCTAATTGCCTATACAGCCATCGGTAATGTATTGAGTTCTTACCTGTACGGGTAAGGTGCCGGCACATGACAACTTGAACTTGTTTGTTGGAAGAGAGCTTACGGGCATAAGCGGCGGTAAACGCATCCTTGAAATTATGGGCATGGATAATACATTCTCCTGCGGCATTGATTAGCGTAGCCATTTTCCATGCGCTATTGATGTCAAGTACTCCTCCAAGAGTCAATGGGATTACTTTTATCCCAGCTTCCTCATACTTGCGGGTAATACTCTCTATGGGCTTACAGAACACGCTCACTTCTATGCCGTCGGCTTGTTGCCGTCGGCATAGGTCATAGACGTATTGTTCGCCACCGCCCCATTCCTTGTTGGATACTATATGGTATATTTTCATAATCTTCCTATTAATATTTATCTAATATTTATCATTGACAATGTGAATCTTCCCATTCATAGCCATTAGCTCTTCTTGTGAAAAACGGTATGCCGCGGATGCTAAAGAGTTTTCATCTCGGTAATGATTGCTCTCGATGTCTATCAGTCCGCACACCAGCTCATAGGCGAGATCGTTGGTCCAATAGCGTAGGTGGTTGTCTTTGAACGCTTTTGTCCGTTCTTGATGAGTGGTCTGATAGCTGTCACTCAGCCATACGGCAAGAGGTATCCTTGTGTCACGAAAGCCTTCAAAGTTAGGCTGTCGGTGACGGTCGGGCACATCAGCATGGTCGCTGAAATAGACCATCGCTTGAAGGTTCAGTCTTTTCGTACAGAAGTCAAAGGCTTTCTTTAGTATGGTATCAGTGTAATATAGCGTGTTCTTGTAATTAACTATTTGGTCATGGCTTCCTGGCTTCCCCCACTGGCGTGTAGCCTCCGTGAAACGGTTCTCGTAGTTGAAGTGGCTACCTTTCAGGTGGAGGACAACCAGGTTGCGCTTGGCTGGGTCAATCTCGTCAAGGAAGTCTATCAAGGTCTCGTCATATTGGGGTTTTCCCAGTTCCTGATGGGTCCATTTCGCCACATCGGCGGTATTCGCTACCAGCGTGATAGGTGTGTCGGCGGCACCTAAGTGTCCTTGGTTACTATACCAGTGTACGCGATAGCCTGCTTTGTGGGCAATGTCTACTATCGAGCACGAGGTGTAGAAAGCACCATCACTATACTGATTGTATTCTGTTAAAGCTTTCTCCAGCGTGGGTACTGTCTGTATGTCACAGCTATAGGCGTGAGGATAAAGGATGCAATGCTCTGTGTCGCTGCCAAGTGAGCGCAGCCAGGGAGTAGTGTCTTCCTCCATCTTCGTGAAGGCGCTCATATAGTCGCGTGAGGCCGACTCGCCAATCACCACCAACAGGGTATGTGGCTCATCACTGCTATGGAGGCTCCTTACATTCAGTGTGGCAAGGCGCTGTTGCTGTTCTGCCGCATAGCTCTTGTTTTGCTCTACGTACTCTCTCACTATCTGGTATAGTTGGAACAAACCTGTCCGCACTAAAAGTCCATGGTGTGGCTTAAACATATAAATGGTCATAAAGCACCAAGCGCCAATCACTATTATATGCTGCCACCAAGAGTAAGAAGAGTGCGTGGGATAGTTGACGGGTATATAGATACATGTCACAGCCAGGATGATGACAAGCAGAGACACGATGATAACTCGCCATAATGAGTAGGAACGCAAAAACTCTATGATCTCATTGTAGTGGGTTTCTTGCAACATCTTCATGCCGCTGACGTCAACTGCGGTATGACAGGTGAAGTAATAGACCCACTGGAAAAGACAAATAAACATAACCACAAACGACAATATACCTATCACCCATCTCATATAAGGATAAAGTGCCATTGCCGACAGCCACCCGAAAAGATAGATGGCGAAGGCTGGGTCTATTTGGTGGTCATAGTCTGGAGCCGACTTCCTGTTGGTAAGGTGGTAGGTCAGGGGATAGGTGACTGCCCACAGACCTGCTACAGCGAGACAGAGCCCCATAGTCGGGTTAAGTGGCGATGTGGCAGTGATCGTCAGAGGCAAAGCTGCCACGATGCTGGCTGCAAGATACCGTAGCAACTGCTGCAGGCGAGCATTGGGAGCCAGTCCGTGGTTGCATGTCAGGTAGATGGTATAGCTGCCTGTCCAAAGGAGGATTGTCAATAGCAAACAGTAGAGGATGCTCATGATTCTATTTGTGATTTATAGTTTATAAGGATCTGGCAAGTCAGTATGACTTGGATTCTCTCGTTTCTCTCTCAGTCGCTTCTCAATAATCTTCGATACCAATACCTGTTGGTACATTGCCCATTGCAAAGCCTGCAGGAAGCCTCGCGTGCCGTTAAGGAAGCCACCTTTCAGCACGTATGAGGTAAAGAAGCGCCACAGTGGACGCCACAGCAGTGCCCCCACACCATAGTTACGGTTCATCTTCTTGTCTACCTCATTGTCGGTGTATTCGTTCATTTTGCTAATCCACTGGCGTGTCGTCTCATCTGCCAAGTGTAGCATCTTGTATTTGGCGGGAGCTCTTTCTGTGCGGCCAGGCACTTCCGGGAAGGTGTGAACGTATGGTGGCCATACTGTTCCCTCACGTAAGAAGAAACGCAGTTGGTAGTCATGGCTCCAGTCACGGCAAAACATACCCAGCACCGTGTTTCGGCGGGCAAGGTACAGACCGGCTGGACAGTCTGGCTCATTGATAATCCTATAGAGATAGTTTCGAAGCTCAGGGGTGATAATCTCATCGGCATCAACAACCAACACCCATTTGTTTGCGGCTGATTGTATGGCAAACGTACGGGCAGGCTCGGCACTCTTGTGATTGGCTTTCGGAAAAGTCACGACTTTGCATCCGTACCTCTTCGCGATCTCCACGGTGTTGTCGGTACTTTCCATGTCGCATACAACGATTTCGTCGAACTCCTTTAACGACTTCAAAACAGCCTCAAGATGTTGTGCCGCATTGTATGTATTGATAACAACAGATATTTTATTTTCTTCTTTCATCAAAGATTTGTATTATATACATCTGCAAAGGTACGATTAAGCGAGGACAAAACAAAAGAAAAGCTTGTTTTTATTTTGTATTTCACTTACTTAATCGTACCTTTGCAAGCATGGAAGAGGATTTTGATATCAGGCAAGAACGGTACAAACAGGCGGAAAAGGATTTCGAGAATGCTTTGCGCCCACTGAAGTTTTCGGATTTTAGTGGACAGAAGAAAGTCGTGGAGAATCTTGAGGTCTTTGTTGAAGCGGCAAAATATCGGGGCGAGCCCCTTGACCATACGTTGCTTCATGGTCCTCCGGGACTTGGCAAGACAACTCTTTCTAACATCATTGCGTCGGAGCTTGGTGTTGGATTCAAAATCACCAGTGGTCCTGTACTTGACAAGCCTGGTGATTTGGCAGGTATATTGACCTCTCTTGAGCCTAATGATGTCTTGTTTATCGATGAGATACATCGTCTGTCACCAGTCGTTGAGGAATATTTGTATTCAGCCATGGAGGACTATCGCATTGACATCATGATAGACAAAGGACCGTCGGCAAGGTCAATACAGATAGATCTTAACCCGTTTACACTTGTTGGTGCCACGACCCGGAGTGGATTGCTGACAGCACCTTTACGCGCCCGTTTCGGAATTAATCTCCATTTGGAGTACTACGAGCCGGAGACACTGGCGAAGATTATTCGCCGTAGTGCCAGTATCCTTCGTGTCCCAATCGATGACGATGCGGCGGTGGAGATCTCACGGCGTTCACGTGGCACGCCACGTATTGCCAACGCCTTGCTCCGTCGTGTGCGTGATTTCGCCCAAGTCAAAGGTAGCGGAAGGATTGACCTTGACATCGCGCGTCATGCGTTGCAGTCGCTTAATATAGACCGTTATGGTCTTGACGAGATTGATAATAAGATACTACTTACCATTATTGACAAATTCCGCGGTGGTCCCGTGGGAGTGTCTACCATTGCCACGGCTATTGGAGAAGATTCTGGTACAGTGGAGGAGGTGTATGAGCCATTCCTTATAATGGAAGGCTTTATAAAACGGACACCACGTGGGCGTATGGCTACTAAGCTGGCATACGACCATTTGGGACGTAACCCTTATGCTGGTACCATTATGGAGCCAGAGTTGTTTTAAATGATAGCGACAGATGAGAACAGGAGTATTTACAGGGAGTTTCGATCCATTTACCATCGGGCACTATGACATCATCAGACGTGCTTTGCCGCTCTTTGACCGTATTGTGATAGGAGTGGTTGAGGCTAATGTCCATAAAGAGCACTCCACCGGTGCTCAGGAGCGTATGGCTGCCATTGCCGCCATATATGCCGGTGAGCCGCGTGTTGATGTGAAGGTGTATAAAGACCTTGCGGTGGACTTTGCCCGTAGGGAAGGTGCCCGGTTTATTATAAAGGGTGTACGCTCAGTGAAGGATTTTGAGTATGAGCGTGAGATGGCAGAGATTAACCGCAGTCTCAGCGGAGTTGAGACATTGTTGTTTCTTGCCACTCCAAGCCTGGCTCATATCAGCTCCAGTATGGTAAGGGAGCTGATTAGCTATGGCAAGGATGTAAGTGAGTTTCTACCAAAGAAGATATGATAACATACAATACTGATGGCGTCAGGATGCCACACATAAAGAGACGGGCCACCACCGCATGGATAAAGGCTGTGGCAAAGAGCTATGGGAAAACGGTTGGTGAGATAGGGTATATGTTTGTTGATGATGAGAAAATACTGGAGGTCAACAATGAGTACCTTGGGCACGATTATTATACCGACATCATCACTTTTGATTATTGTGAGGGTGACATGCTTAACGGTGATCTGGTAATATCACTCGATACCGTACGCTCGAACGCTGAGAAGTTCAATAAGGATTATGACGAAGAGCTTCATAGGGTGATCATACACGGTGTCCTTCACCTTTGTGGCATCAATGACAAAGGTCCTGGTGAGAGAGAGATTATGGAGCAGGCAGAGAACAGGGCGTTAGCTTTGATGAGCGATAAACGATAGTCAAGGGGACAAAACTTCAGACCCAATACAGGGTCGAGTGCCTGTCTCCTTGACCACCATGCCCCCTGCATTATAGCCGTCCCCCCCAAGGGGTCTCTAAATCCTCTAATGCTTTCAGAACAATGTCATTGGTCTTGTTCCATACACGGAAATACTCATTCATATCCCAAATGTCACGTGCTATAAGCGACTTGAGCTGAGCTTTCATATATGGTATGGTACGCTGTCGCTCTTCCTCATCCTTCGGAGTGATCTTTTGTTTTTCTCCCTCCGCAAAAATCTTGTCGATGAGTTCTTGCGGGACATCATAGTTCTTATCGAATTCATCGAAAGAACGGTAGTTGCTTTTCAGCTCTTTTCGATGTGCGTCAATGTACTTTAGGTTTTGCTCTATCACAATACTCTTAATCATCAGTTGCCGATGGAACCGGGTATATTTCATTGTGTCGAGCGGAACAAAGACGTCTGGCATGATACCGCCGCCACCATATACCACGCGATGCTGGTTGAGGGTGTAGAACCTCAAAGAGTCAGAGAAGTGGATACTGTCGGGGTTTGTAAGCTCACCGTTTTTGAGGCGGTTTTCCAAGTCCATCTGATAGTCTTTCAAGTCGCCTTTCTTATATGGCTTCTGGATGCACCGTCCACTCGGGGTATAGTAATGAGCGACAGTAAGGCGTATCATTGAGCCGTCGGGAAGCTCTAAAGGACGCTGTACAAGTCCCTTGCCGAACGACCGCCTGCCTACTATCTTTCCGCGGTCATGGTCTTGTATCGCTCCAGTTACAATCTCAGCGGCGGATGCGGAGAACTCATTGATAAGCACGGTGACGGGTATGTCGCGCAACTTTCCGTTTCCCCTCGCTTTATATTCATAGCGACCGGTGCTGCGTCCGTCGGTATATACAATCATGTTGTCGTCCTCAAGGAATTCGTTGGCAATGCGAACGGCACTCTCAAGATAGCCACCGCCGTTATCCTGTAAGTCAAGTATCAGTTTTGTCATTCCGTTCTTTTGAAGGGAGTCTACGGCAGTCATAAACTCGTCATAGGTCTTTGCACCGAAGCTCTCTAAGCGTATGTATCCTATGCCTGGCTTAATCATGTATGAGGCATTGAGGGTATGTACGGGTATGCGGTCACGTTTGACAATGAACGTGAGCATGTCGTTGGTGCCACGCCTGACAATACCCAGTTTCACCTTTGTGCCTTTCTTGCCGCGTAATCGTTTCATGATTTCCGAACGTTCCATCTTCACACCTGCGATAGCGGTGTCGTTGACAAGTACGATGCGGTCGCCGGCAATAATGCCGACTTTTTCCGACGGACCGTTCACGATGGGTTGTATCACTACCAGTGTGTCGTCAATCATATTGAATTGTACGCCGATGCCTTCAAAGTCGCCTTGTAATGGCTCGTTCATTGCTTTTGTCTCCTTGGGGTTGGTGTAGGCGGAGTGGGGGTCGAGTTTCTCGAGCATTCCCTTGATGGCATCTTCTACAAGTTTCGCCTCGTCTACGGAGTCGACATACATGTTATTGATGGCAATCTCTGCCATTTGGAGCTTGCGCAGGGGGCTGTCGCCGCCGAGGTTCAGGTGTATTTGTGCCTGAGCAACCATACAGCACGCCATCCAGATGGCACAAAAGAGTAGTCTTTTCATTTTTCTTTCTCTAATTAGTTAGTTCTTCTTCGGGTAAGTCTTCTTCAATAACCAGATTGTCTATTATGAAGTTCTGACGTTCCATGGTGTTCTTACCCATATAGTATTCCAATAGTTTCTGCACTTGGTCATTCTTGTGTAGCGTTACTTGTTCAAGACGCATATCTGCACCGATGAAATGTACAAATTCCTCGGGTGAGATTTCACCAAGACCTTTGAAACGGGTGATCTCCGGATCGGGACCGAGTGACTTTATTGCATTCTGTCTCTCTTCCTCACTATAGCAGTAGAGAGTCACAAAGTCGGTTTTCTTCTCATTCCTTGACCGTTTGGCATCAGCCTCCTCAATGACTTTCTTGTTCTTGATTTTTGTTCTCTTGTTGCGTACACGGAACAAGGGTGTCTGTAGGACGTACACATGTCCTTTCTTGATAAGGTCTGGGAAGAACTGAAGGAAGAATGTGATTATGAGCAGGCGGATATGCATGCCGTCAACATCGGCGTCCGTGGCGACAATCACCTTGTTATATCTCAGTGAGTCCAGACCGTCCTCTATATCGAGCGCAGCCTGAAGCAGGTTGAACTCTTCGTTCTCGTATACAACCTTCTTTGTCAGTCCGAAGGAATTGAGGGGTTTCCCTCGAAGCGAGAATACGGCTTGGGTGTTCACGTCACGGCTCTTGGTGATGCTGCCACTGGCGGAGTCGCCCTCAGTAATAAAGATACTGCTTTCTTCTTTCCGGTCGTTTTTAACATCACAGTAGTGTATGCGGCAGTCGCGGAGCTTACGGTTGTGAAGGTTTGCCTTCTTTGCACGCTCACGGGCAAGCTTGGTCACTCCTGCCATGGCTTTGCGTTCCCGCTCGCTTTCTTTGACCTTTCCCTCTATGGCCTCTGCCACATCTGTGTGGATGTGCAGGTAGTTGTCGACTTGTTGTTTTATGAAGTCACCAACATATTTGTTGATTGACTCACCATCCGGTGCCATCTGTGTTGAGCCGAGTTTGATTTTAGTCTGGCTCTCGAAGACGGGTTCTTCCACGTTTATGGCTATTGCCGCAACGAGTCCGTTACGTATGTCGGCATATTCATATTTGCCGAAATACTCTTTAATGGTCCTTGCTATATGTTCTTTAAAGGCGCTTTGGTGTGTTCCGCCCTGTGTGGTATGTTGTCCGTTGACAAACGAGTGATACTCTTCACCGTATTGGTTGGTATGCGTGAAGGCTATCTCTATGTCCTCACCTTTCATGTGTATGATAGGGTAGAGTCCGTCTACGGTCATGTTGTCTGTCAGCAGGTCTTCGAGTCCGTTGCGGCTGATGATACGTCTGCCGTTATACATAATGGTAAGTCCGGAGTTGAGGTAGGTGTAGTTCCTGAGCATCGTCTCTACGATGTCATCGTGGAACATATAGTCCTTAAACAAGGTGTTGTCTGGCTCAAAGAAGATAAAAGTGCCGGTCTCATCGGTACTCTTGGATGTTTTGTCGCTTTTAAGCTCACCTCTCTCAAATGACAGCTCGCGCACCTTTCCCTCACGGAAAGAGCGTGCCTCAAAGCGCACACTGAGTGCGTTGACGGCTTTTACTCCCACACCGTTGAGACCAACGCTTTTCTTGAAAGCCTTGGAGTCATACTTTCCTCCGGTGTTAAGGACGCTCACTGCCTCCACAAGCTTACCCTGTGGAATGCCGCGGCCGTAGTCACGCACGCTGACACGCAGGTTCTCGTCGATGTCGACCTCAATACGCTTGCCTGCGTTCATCTTGAACTCATCGATAGAGTTGTCGATGACTTCCTTGAGGAGAACATAGATGCCGTCTTCGGGCAAGGAGCCGTCGCCAAGTCTTCCTATGTACATACCTGGGCGGGTGCGTACATGTTCCATATCTGACAGGTGACGGATGTTCTCATCAGTATATTCTGCCGTGGGGAGCTGAGTGGTCCCGTCAATAGATGTCTGTGTCGTGATGATTCTTTCGTCGTTTGCGCTCATATTTCTTTTTTATCCAATATCCTTAATAAAGCATCTCAGCCGTTTGTTAATATGTGCGTCGAAATATTGCCAGTTGCTGAGAATGCCGTGGTTGGTCTCCATCTGTGGCATAGCCTGAGCCCATTTGAACCCGTATTTTATGTATTGTTGTACCAGGTCTTTGAAGATGATGGCGTTGGCTCCCTTGGAGCGGTATTCCGGAAGGACGCCGATAAGCAGCATGTCTACTGTGTCGGCACGCTTCCATTTTATTGCCTTAAGCAAGTGATACCATCCAAAAGGCAACAGCTTTCCGTTATGAGTCTTCCGTTGTGCCTCAGACAATGAGGGGAAGGTAATGCCGAAGCCTACCATCTTGTTGTTGTTATTGCCGTCAACGATGATACTTACAAGGTTTAGGTCGGCAATCTTTATGTATTGCTCTACAAGCTGGTCGATCTTACGTTTGTTCAGCTCGGCGAAGCCATAGAGGTTCTTGTATGTGGTGTTGAGCATGCTGAAGATTTCCTGACCATAACCCTCCTTTAGCAGCTCGCGGCGTGTGAGTTTGTGAACGTGCAGGTTATAGCGTTTCTCAACCATGTCTGCTATCTTGGCAAACTTCTCTGGCACTTTCTCTGGTACCTTCACCAGCATTTCCACATAGTCGTTATCCTTGCGGAAACCATGGTACTCCTCAATGTGCTTGGGATAGTAAGAGTAGTTGTGGTTGGCGTAAGCCGTAGCCATGCTGTCGAAACCTTCCACCAGCATACCCTCACGGTCGGTGTCGGCAAATCCCATCGGACCAACCATCTGTGTCATGCCGCGCTCCAGTCCCCATTCCTTGACAGTATCTAAAAGGGTATGCGACACGTCATAGTCATCGATGAAATCGAACCATCCGAAGCGCACAATCTTATTGTTCCACTTCGTATTAGCTTTCTTGTTTATTATGGCTGCCACACGTCCGACAACCTTGTCGTTACGATAGGCTAAGAAATAATCGCACTCGCAATCATCAAACGATGCGTTGCGATCCTTACGAAGGGTGAAAAGCTCATCAAAATGCAGATATGGCACGTCGTATGGGTCATCTCTGTATAAGTCGTAACGAAACTGCATGAATGTCTCTAAGTCGTGGCGGCTTTCTACTTTTTTAATCTTTATGTCATTCATTATATTTAGTTGATAAGTATTGCCTTATGGCAATTAAAACATAAAACTCAAAACTTAAGCCAGATTAATCTTCTTCACATAACAGCGACGGCGCTTGTGCTGCTCTGTCTCCAAATATTGCCACTGGCTCTGCACATTCTCATTGGTTTCCATCTCAACCTGGCTCTCGCCCCACTCAAAACCGTAACGCTGGTACCATGGGATGAGGTGAGAGAACAAAAGGGCATTCGCGCCTTTCTTCCTGTACTCTGGCAATATACCAACCATCATAAGGTCAACGTATTTTGTCTTATGGAAGAACAATGACATCATCAGATGCCACCAGCCGAAAGGCAGGAGCCTGCCGCGGTGACATTTCTGTACCGCCCTCGAAAGTGAGGGAATGGTTATTCCCACACCAATTATCTTATGGTCGGGGGTGCTCCAGTCTTCTACCACAACAATAAGGTTCATGTCGGCAAGGGGCATCCACATACTAAGATACTGGTCAATCTGTTTGTCGCTAAGCTCGGAGAAGCCGTAAAGGTCCTTGAAGGTGTCGTTTATAAGATGAAAGACCTTATAGCCAAAGCCCTCTTTGAAAACCTCATGGCGTGTGAGCGTACGTGCATGCAGATTGTAGCGTTTCTCTATCATCTGCGATACCTTGACGTATTTCTCAGGGATCTCCTTTGGAATGAAAATCTTGAACTCCACATAGTCATTATCCTTCTCATAGCCGCTTATTTGCTCCATGTGCTTGGGATAATACGGATAATTATATATGGTTGCCATCGTGCCAAGCTGGTCGAAGCCGTATGTGAGCATTCCCTCTGGGTCGAAATCTGTGAAACCAAGTGGGCCAACCACTTCCTCCATTCCTTTTGAGCGGCCAAATTCCTCTACTGCACCCAGTAAGGCGCGTGACACCTCAATATCGTCAATGAAGTCTATCCAGCCAAAGCGCACCGTCTTGCGCTGCCAGCGTTCATTGGCTTTATGGTTGATTATCGCGGCAACACGACCGACAATCTTGCCTTCTTGGTAAGCAAGAAACAACTCAGCCTCACAGAACTCGAAAGCTGCGTTCTTGTCCTTACTCAGCGTGTTCAAGTCATCCATGAACAAATTCGGAGCATCATACTCGTTACCTTTGTACAGGTCATAGTGGAAGTCAATGAAAGCCTTGAGTGCTTTCTTTGTCTCTACCTTTCTGATTTCTACTAATGCCATCTATTTAAAATTAGAATAATACAATGATCTCGTAAATCTTATGACAAAGCGGTAAGTAAGCGACTGCAAAACAGCGTTTACGCTGCAAAGGTACGATTAAGTGGGCACAATACAAAATAAAAAGTTATTTTTATTTTTATTACTTTCCCTTGCTTCGCAAACAGTGACTGTTGGTTGTCGAGCGTGAAAGAGAGTGTCAACTATCTAAAATGTATTTTTGAGGGAATAAAGTATCACTCTATCACTTTTTGGGGTTAACTCGCTTATTTATAGAGGTTTACCCTAGTGATACTTTTGGTGATACTTTGGTGACGAAGTGATACTTTTTGGGCGTTTGAGAAAAAGAACGAGAATAAAAGTCGCTGAAGACAGCCAGTTTTCTGGTTTTTATGCCTCAGCTTTATCCCCTCCGGCTAAGAACAGTTGTCCTGTTCCGGCAGTGTTGGATGAGTTTTCCTTCAATGGTGGATGGTTTTTCCGTCAATAATGGATAGGTTTTCCGGCAATGATGGAGAAGTATCCCGGCATTGCCGTAACACGTTTCCGGCATTGCCGGAAAAACTTTCCGAAGGTGCTCCGGAAAGATAAGTTACGGTTTCAGAAAGGCAAATTACAACCCTCAACGAAAAGTATCACTTCGTCACCAAAGTATCACCAAAAGTATCACTGGATTAAATGTCTGTAAGTGAGATGGTTAACTTCAAAAAGTGATAGAGTGATACTTTATTTCAAAAAAATTTTTTTAGATATTGTCGAGCGAAAGTGCCAAGACAAGATTATCCTTTTTCGGTGTTGCCTTCCTTCTCTTCAGGTTCATCGGCAGCAGCATCCTCTGGCCCTATACCCTGCTGATCTGCCTGCTCATGGCTGTGCTCATAGCAGTATTCTACATCCTCACCGCTTACGGAGACCGTCATGACGACGACAATGGACTATAACATATAAAGAAGACAATGACGCAGACAACGATATCTCAGATACAGCAATCCCTCGCACGACCGTGCGAGGGATTGTGTCGTGGGTTAAAGATGTAGAAGTGTTACTTCTTCACCTCGCTTACCAGCACATTCAGCGTCAGCACACGGGCACCGCCGCTCTTGCCCTTGCCCTTCGAGCCAATGGCCATGCGAATCTTGCGAACACCACCGCCGAGGTCCTTGCCTTGGAAGGGATTCTCCAAAAGACTCTCCTTCAAGGTACGATAGTCATCACCAATTGACTTGTACTTCTTGGCAAGACGCTTGAACTGGCGACTGAATTCATCGTGAAGAGAAATCACGACCTTCATAGGATACCCTCAGCCTTGAGTTCTTCTTCAAACTCGTCCAATGTCTGTAACTTGCGACCCTCGCGCTTGGCTTCCTCAACCTCTTTAAGTGCGCGTGTCAGTGTTTCTTTCACATACGCTTTCTGCTGGGCAGTCTTGGCGTCATCTACAGGTTCCAGTAGTTTGCCAGCCAGCCATTCGCGATCCTTCTTCTTCAGCGACATTCCTTGGATATACGACCAGAGATTGTTTAATTGTATTGCTGTCATAGTCCTATGATTTTATTCTATGCTTGCAAAGCATAGTGCAAAATTTCGATTAAGCGAAGAGAATACAAATAAAATTCCATTCTTGAGAGTGAGAATTGTAAATTTTATAATGAATCATATTTTGTTTTGTTCTATTTTTATTAATTTTGCAGCCACGAACCAATATAAATAGTGAAACGATGAAGTATGCATTAGTTACAGGTGCGTCGCGAGGAATAGGCAAGGCAATATCTATTCAGCTTGCAAGTGCAGGATATACAGTTATCCTCAACTACCTAAGTAACGGGGCGGCAGCCGAGAGCGTTCTCAAGGAGATAGAGTCAACCGGCGGTACAGCTGAGTTGCTTCCTTTCGACGTCTCAGACTCCCGGTCAGTTGACAAAGCCCTTGATGAATGGGAGCAGAATCACCCCGATGAATACATTTCCGTATTGGTGAATAATGCCGGAATACGGCGTGACAATGTGATGTTTATGATGCCTGAGGACGATTGGCATAAGGTTATAGACACCACCTTGGACGGTTTCTTCTATATCACCCGCCGCCTGCTGAAGCACATGATGCCCCGGAAGCGTAGTGGCAGGATTGTGAACATGGCATCGCTCTCTGGCGTGAAGGGTCTTCCCGGTCAGACAAACTACAGTGCATCGAAGGCCGCGTTGATTGGTGCTACGAAAGCCTTGGCTCAAGAGGTTGCTCCACGCAACATCACGGTAAACGCCATTGCCCCCGGTTTTATAGAGACCGACATGACGAAAGATTTGTCACAGGACGAGCTGAAGGCGATGATTCCCGCTGGGCGTTTCGGGAGACCGGAGGAAGTGGCAGCACTCGTAAGATTCCTTGTGTCAGACGAGGCGGCATACATCACGGGAGAGGTTATCAATATTAATGGTGGCTTATACACATAAAACATAGAATCATGTCAAAGAGAACTATTCTAACATTGCTGGCTGCAACCGTAATGATATTACAAGCGGCAGCGCAGACCGTTACAACAAGCAACCTCTCAAGAGAGATGAGAGGTGCCAAGATAAACTTTAAGATGGATTTCACCAATGCGGAAATCTATGGTATGACAGAACCGGAGTTTGCCGAGTATGAGAAAGACTGGAACTCGGACAATCCTACTATTGTGCGCAACTGCAGGAAAGCGGTGGGTCTTACTGTCAGGAAGTTATACGACATCGGTACACACAAAGGTGCGGCGTACACACTGAGCGTCATTGTCACCAAGGTTACCGATGAAGGCTTTATTATTTGTAATGCCACGCTCACCGACAGCAAAGGAACGGTGCTATTCTCTGTTGAGGACCTCACCGGTGGCAATGAGCCGACATTCTCTCCAGGCACCAAACTTGCGAAGATGAAGGTATGGTCAGCGCTTGTGGGGAGGAAGTTAGGCTCGATTTTAAAGAAAGAGGCGAAGTAGATAGTTGCTTCTTATTTCATAAATTTTCCACGCTAAGCAAAAAAAACAAGCTTTTTGCTCTCGCTTAATTGAAATTTTTGTACCTTTGTGCCCGATTTCTGCCGTCACTGGCGACAGAAATCGGGCACGGTGTTTTTTCCTACGTGTTGAATCGGCAAATATTAATAATGTCCGATGTGATCACATTGTCTAATGTGAATGCCAAAAGAGGCGAGAATAGTCCTCAAGACAGCGTGTGGCTTACCCCAGACGCCTTCCCCGAAGCAAAAAGCTCAAAGACAGGGGTGTCGGTGAGGTATGTAGAGTCTCCAGAGAAGAGATGGTATATCTTAAGGGCATCATACGGAAGGGAAAGCAAGGCATCCGACTATATCGTGGAAGACGGCACGTATACGTATGTCGCAAAAAAGATGGTTGAGAAATATGTGCGTGGCAAGAAAAGGAAGTATCTCCAGACGCTAATTCCCAATTTGCTGTTTGTGTATACGACGAAGGAGAAGGCGGAAGAATATGTCAGCCATACTCCAGCCGTATCATATCTTTCCTACTATTACAATCACTTCACGGTAGACAGCGAGAGGAAAAACCCTCCATTGACAGTCTCGCCGGTAGAGATGAGAAGCTTTATTCTTGCGACATGCAGTATGAATAAGCATTTGTTGTTTGTGAAACCTTCCCAATGTCATTTCAAAAGTGGCGAGATGGTAAAGGTCGTCGAGGGAACTTTCGCAGGCGTTGAGGGATTGGTCGCGAGAGTCGCCGGTCAGCAGCGTGTGGTTGTAACCTTATCCCATATCGGTCTTGTGTCAACCGCATATATTCCCACAGCCTTCCTAAGGCGTTGCAGCTCAGAGTGAGAAGTTTTCAGTTCCCGTTAAAGGGACGTGTTTGAAAATAGTGGAAAGTCATTTATATAAAGGTCAATTATAAATCACATAACATAATATGAGAAGAGTAGTAATAACGGGTATGGGCATCTGGTCGTGTCTTGGAAAGGATGTGGATGAGGTGCGCAAGTCTCTATATGAAGGCAAGTCAGGTATTGGAATAGATCAAGACCGTCTGGATTACGGTTTCCGCTCAGGGCTTACCGGTATTGTTGAGCGCCCTAAGCTGAAGGGTGTGCTTGACCGTCGCACACGTGTCGGCTTGTCGGAAGAGGCAGAATATGCCTATATGGCAAGTAAGCAAGCCTTTGACATGGCAGTTATTGACGATCAATACCTCCAAAGCAATGAGGTTGGTTGTATTTTTGGCAACGACTCTTCGGCAAATGCCATTGTTGAGGCAGCCAAGATAATGGAGGAGAAGCATGACTCAGCCATGATAGGCTCCGGTTTGATATTCCAGGGCATGAACTCCACCGTCAATATGAACATGAGTACGATTTTCCATCTGCGTGGAGTTAATTTCTCTGTCAGTGCCGCATGTGCCAGTGGCAGCCATTCCATCGGTCTGGGCTATCTTCTCATAAAGCAAGGCTTGCAGGATGTCATCCTTTGTGGCGGTGCACAGGAGGTGAACAAGTATTCCATGTCTTCATTTGACGCCCTTAACACATTCTCCATGCGAATGGATGAGCCGACAAAAGCCAGCCGTCCGTTCGACAGAGACAGGGACGGTCTGATTCCAAGCGGCGGAGCCGCAGCCCTTGTGCTTGAGGACTATGAGCATGCCGTTGCCCGCGGCGCGACGATTCTTGCCGAGGTCTGCGGATATGGCTTCTCCAGCAACGGTGGCGGCATCAGCCAGCCCAGCGACGAGGGCAGCTATATCGCCATGATGCGTGCCGTTAAAGACTCCGGAATGGCGTTAAAGGACATCGACTATATTAACGCGCATGCGACCTCTACCCATCAGGGTGACATGTATGAGGCTATTGCCATCAACAGGATTTTCAATGGGCAGCGCGCGCTGGTCAGCAGCACAAAGTCGATGACCGGTCATGAGTGCTGGATGGCAGGTGCCTCTGAGATAGTATACAGCATCCTTATGATGCAAGGCAGCTTTGTCGCTCCAAACATTAATTTTGAGAACCCGGATGAGTACTCCGAGCCATTGAACATCGCGACAAAGACCGTTGAGACAGAAGTCAACACAGTCTTAAGCAACTCCTTTGGCTTTGGTGGTACAAATTCCGCATTAATAATCACAAAAACAAATTAACTATGAAACGATTATCATTATTACTGCTGTTAGTAACTCTCCTGCTTATCCCTACATCGCTATCAGCACAGAGATCCCACAAGAGATCAGGGAAGTCACAACCTGCTTATATAGTAAGAACTATTCCAAGCAGATTGAACATCGAGGATAAAATCTTCGTTGAGAATGAGTCCTCACACAGACTGACGCGGGTGAGTGTGTACCTGGTGGACAGTCGCGGCAAGTATCAGCCGCTGGGCAATGCGTATAACCTGAGAAGAAACAGGAAAGAAGAGATTCGCAGCTACAAGAACGACCGCCTGGCTTTCTTAAAGGGCAGGAAGATTGCCGTCAGCGTAGTAGGTGAGAACGGAAGAGGCTCCTCCTTTTTCAATGTCAGGCTCGACGACCACAGACACGACTTGTACATAGAGGTCGTAGACCGGTAACTTGTAACTCTTACCTCAAGCATGAGCAGGCGACAGGAGGGGACGACATACGGCAACGTATGGATGTATAAGGTATTGATACAGATACTGAGACATGTCAACATCCGTATACTCTATGTCTTCATGGCTGTTTTCGTCATACCGTTTACCTTGCTGTTCAGCCCAGGTGCCCGTATCACCTTTCGTTATTTCCATAGAGTGAAGGGGCACGGACGGATTAAGTCACTGTGGTATACCTATCGCAACCATTGCATTTTCGGTGAGACAGTCATTGATAAGTTTGCCATGTACGCCGGACATAAGTTCTCCGTTGATTATCGCGGGCTGGACGAGTATGAGGCAATGACGCGGCAACCGTATTCAATAATACAACTAAGTGCCCATATCGGCTGTAGTGAGATAGTAGGCTATTCGTACGACAATGCAAAGGCAAGCAATGTGCTTGTATATGGAAAAGAGAAAGAGGCGCTGATGAGATACCGTGAACAGGCATTCGGAAACAAGAATATAAAGATGATACCTGTTGGTGCTGATGCGCCGCACAGCGAGGAGATAATAAAGGCATTGGACAGGAACGAGATTATCTGTACCTTCGCCGACCGTGTGGTAAATGCCAAGAAAACGATCTCCTCTACCTTGCATGGCTGTCATATCGACCTGGCACGTGGTCCGTTCTCTTTAGCCGTGACGAGAGGACTGAAAGTCATTATGACATGTGCGATGAAAGAGCGTAACGGATCATATACAGCTTACCTGATACCTTTGGAGTATGACAAGTCACTCAGCAAAAGACAGCAATGCCAGCAGTTGGCTGACGCATATTCGGCTAATATGGAGCTTCTGTTAGGGAAATATCCTATGCAGTGGTTTAATTACTCAGATTTTTGGGAACGAAAACAATAATAACATAATTAATAATTAACTTGATTTATCATGACACGTAAAGAAATTGAAGAGAAAGTAAATGCGTTTTTAGTAGAAGACCTGGAGATTGAAGAGGAAAATATCTACCCAGAATCCAGGCTGAAGGAAGATATGGGAATAGACAGTCTGGACTATGTGGATATCGTAGTTATTGTGGAAAAGAACTTTGGATATAAGATTACCAATCCATCGGAGATGACTACGGTGAAAACCCTCAGCCAGTTCTACGACTATATAGAATCAAAGATATAAAAGAAGGTGACGTTATCGTTAAAATGGATTTCAGAAACACACCTATAAACAACCTGATACCTCAGCGTCCACCCATGATGATGGTGGATAGGATGCTGAGTTGCGACGATGTCGATGCCGTAGCCGAGTTTACAGTCAGGGAAGACAATATCCTCCTTGAGGATAAGTGTTTGTCGGCTCCGGGGATTGTTGAAAACATGGCACAGTCATGTGCCGCGAGAATGGGATGTGTTGACTTGTTACACGGTGAGCCGATAAAGTTAGGCTTTATAGGTGAGGTCCGTGATGCGGTCATCTTACGAAATCCTCAATGTGGCGAGACCCTCCATACCTTTATTCATGTCATTGAGGACATGTTTAATGTGTTATTGGCAGAAGTGCGGGTTGACGTTGGCGACGAAACCATTGCGACAGCCCAGATGAAGGTAGCTAAGACAGACGTTGTCGCAAACCTGACAGATTAGTATGAGTACAAGACAGCTGCAGACGACGTTTTCCTTCAAGATACGTTTTAGCGAAATCGATGCCATGCATGTGGTATGGCACGGTGCTTACGCCAAATATTTTGAAGACGCGCGTGAGGCGTTCGGGGCGGAATATGACTTAGGCTATGATGTGTTTGTTGACAATGGCTATTATGCGCCCATCGTCGACTTGTCATTCCAATACAGGAAGCCGCTCCGCTACGGTATGACACCGGTTATGACCATTACCTATTGTCCTACGGAGGCGGCGAAGATAGTATTTGACTATGCTATCCACGACAGCGATAGCGGTGAGCTGATGGCATACGGACGCTCCGTCCAGGTTTTCACAGATCTGGATAATAATCTGTCAATATTAACACCACCGTTTTATGAGCGTTGGAAGGAAAAACATTTAAGCTGGTGATCCTAAAGCTTCTCCCACTCTCGTTGTTGCAGTGTACCCTTCTCTCCGGAGGTCAGGTGCTTATGAAGTTCGGTCTTACCAAGGCCGGCGACTTCTCCTGGTCATGGGATTATTTTCAAAGGTTGCTTTTCAACTGGCAGTTTATCTGTTGCGGCATCTGTTACGGCTTAGGCTCAATCTTGTGGATGTATATCATCAAAAACTTCCCTTTCAGCATGGCTTACCCTATGGTGAGCATAAGCTACGTAATGGGTATGTTTGCAGCTATATTGTTTTTTCATGAGCAGGTGCCGTTTATCAGATGGGTCGGCGTGTTCCTCATACTGACGGGCTGTACACTTATTGCGAAATAGCAAGCGCTTCAAGCGCCCCTGCGGGGCTTGCGCTTCGCGATTAAACGCGAAGCTAAATGACAAATGACAAAAACAAATGAAAATGAAAAAAACTTTATCCTTTATCCTTTATACATTATCATTTAGCGTAGCGTTGACGTTAGCGACTCCCGCCTATGGTCAGGGAGTTAGCGTCAGTGCTAAGGAGCGTCAACAAGTGATGCAGAAGTTCAATGCTGCATCCTCATCATTGAAGTCAATGCAGTGTGACTTTGTCCAGACAAAGAAGATGAAACTCTTGAAGAACGAGATGCACTCAAAAGGCATTATGTATTTTGTCAGTCCAAATAAATTGCGTTGGCAGTACAATACACCATACAGCTACGTTTTCATTCTTAACGGGAATGAGGTGCAGATCAAGTCAGAGACATCAACAAAAAAGATTGACACCCAACGCAACAAGATGTTCAGACAACTGTCGAGCGTCATCTTGCAAAGCATCACAGGCGGACACCTTAGGAACTCGTCAGACTTCACGATAGACATTCTCAAAACCAATAATGTCTATTCCGCAAGGCTCACTCCCAAGAAAAAGGAGCTGCAGAGACTTTATAATGCTATTGACATCACCTTCAACAAAAACCTCACTATGGTTAAAAGCGTGAGGATGGAGGAGAAGACTGGCGACATTACCACAGTGGAGATACTCAACGTAAAGACAAACACACCAATAAGTGAAACGTTATTTAAGGTTCATTAGTTTACTGCTGCTGGTATTCCTGCCTTGCAGCGCTTCAAGCACCTCTGTGGGGCTAAATGACAAAACTTTACCCTTTAGCCATTATCCATTGTCATTTAGCGAAGCGTATGAGTCTGTGGCGACAGACCATAAGACATTGTTTTATAGACTTCCGCCGCAGACGGAAGTCTGCCGTCTGCGGCGGCAGACTTTTAGACAATGTTTTATCAGACTCTCGCCACGGACGGAAGTCTATGAGTATCGTCTGTCAGCACAGATCCGAGACAATGAGATAACAGGCATCTGTATCTTGAATGTCGACGCTGACAATATTATAGTTGGCACGATAGTAAACGAGTTTGGTGTAAAGGTCTTCGACTTCTCCTATGCAAACGGGAAAGTAAAGATATTCAATGTGATCCATCAGCTCGACAAATGGTTCATAAAGAAAATCCTAAGGAAAGACTTCCTTTTCTTTCTGTCCAATTTTCGCCAAGACGAACGTACTAATGCGATTAACGGTAATGCCAATGCGGAGCGCACCATTCTTGAAAAGAAAAGATCGATGAGACAGACAGCTGACGGCAAGATTATTGTTTGTAACAATAAATATAAAATAATGTATACCTTCACACCAATCAGCGACGCGCCATGAGACTACTTGATGACTTTTTCTATATTATAAAAAATGACGTCCGCGACGGACGGACGTCGAAGGAGAGCGAGGTCGTTTGTGCGGTTAAGATGAAATCCGGACACAGTATCTACCAGGCTCATTTTCCCAGTAATCCCATCACACCGGGAGTCTGTCTCGTACAGATGTCGACAGAAATACTTGAGAAAACCCTAAAGAGGCACCTCCGGCTAAAGACTGCCGTAAGGATTAAGTTCAGGAAACCCATCGTTCCATCTGTCGAGCCAGTCTTCACATTCCAGAAACTGACAGTGTCAGACCATCAGGTCAGCGTGAGTGTCGTCATACAGGACGAAGACACCCAGTATGCCAAAATGAGTCTCATATACGCCACATGAAGACATGTGTACTGATACCAACATATAACAACGAAGGTACGATACTCCAGGTTGTGAGAGACGTCCGGCAGTATGTCAAGGATATTATCATTGTCAATGACGGCAGCACGGACAACACCGGTGACTTGCTCGCATCTCTCACCTCCCAACCATCAGTGACGGTTGTATCATACAAGAAAAACAGGGGTAAGGGATATGCCCTTGTCAAAGGATTCCGTACGGCAATGAGCAAAGGCTTCACCCATGTCATCACCATTGATGCCGACGGGCAGCATTTTGCCTCCGACATACCAGCATTGCTGTCGACCATGCGAGATAACCCCGAGGGAATAATTGTCGGCAACCGTAATCTCAACGAAAAGAATATGCCGCGCGGAAACACCTTTGCAAATAAATTCTCAAACTTCTGGTTCCGCCTTCAGACAGGTATAAACCTGCCAGATACACAAAGCGGCTTCCGCCTGTATTCTCTTTCCTCCATAAAAGGGTTAGGGCTCATCACGTCGCGATACGAGGCAGAGTTAGAGCTGCTGGTGTTTGCCGCATGGTCTGGAGCGAGGATCACCTCTGTGCCGGTAAGGGTGTATTATCCTCCGGCAGAAGAGCGGGTAAGTCATTTCAGACCGTTCTATGACTTCGCCCGCATCAGTGTCCTTAACGTCTTCCTTTGTATAGGAGCCTTGGTCTGTCGTCCGTGGCGACAGACCCATTAGACATTGTTTTATAGACTTCCGCCGCAGACGGAAGTCTGCCGCCACAGACGGCAGACTCTTAGACATTGTTTTATAGACTTCCGCCGCAGACGGAAGTCTATGGCTATCCTATGAAGGTTGTGAACTATGTGATAAGAACCATTAAACCTTGAAGAGAATAATATACATTGTAAGACAATCGTTATATACGATATTCTCGTTCTGCTATTTTCTGGTATTGGCACTTGACATGACGATACGCGGTTTCCTCATCATCACCTGTGGAGGAGCGACCGACGAGAACAAGCGGAGGTATCACCGTATACTGCAACGCAAATCACGTTTTGTCATTAACCATGTGCCGGGGACGACGTTCTCCTTTAGCAATCCGCATAACGAAAGCTTCGGGAAACCCTCGGTAATAATATGTAATCACCAGTCGCATTTGGATTTGATGGCGGTAATGATGCTAACGCCCAATCTTATCATACTGACAAAAGACTGGGTCTGGAGAAATCCGTTCTATGGACTGGTAATACGTTATGCCGATTACTTTCCCATCAGCGATACCGAGGCGATGACTGACAATATCCGTAAAATGGTTATGAAAGGCTATTCGGTAATGATATTCCCAGAGGGAACACGCTCTGCGGATTGTCATATACAACGCTTCCATAGGGGAGCATTCTATTTGGCTGAGCAACTTCAATTAGACATACTGCCACTCTTCATAGACGGTTTCGGAAAAGTGTTGCCAAAAACGTCCTTTCACCTACACCCAGGACACATGAGTTTAGAGGTAATGCCGCGAGTCGGTTATGACGAGATAAAGGCAATAGGATACCGGGAGATGGCAAAGAAGATGCATCGTATTTATGTAAAGAAAGAGACATGAGGAAATGTGTTATTATAGGTAGTGGACTTGGAGGACTTTCTTGCGGGGTCATACTCGCAAAGAATGGCTATGAGGTAACAGTATTGGAACAAAGCGCACAAATAGGTGGGTGCCTTCAATGCTTCTATCGGGACAACGTGACCTTTGACACAGGTATGCACTATATAGGAAGTGCTGATGAGGGGCAGACGCTGAACATCATCATGAACTATCTGGGCATATCTTCAGATATAGAATTGTCGAGGCTTGACCCCATGGGGTATGATGTCATCTCATATCTTGGAGAGCATTATCGCTTCGCAAATGGGAGAGAGAACTTTATCAATGCTCTTGCAGAGCATTTTCCTGAGAACCGTGATGAGATAGCCAAGTATTATGACTTGATGAAACTTGTCTCGTCATCCTCTGCCATGCACTCTCTTAACAAAGATGTAGATATAGATATCAATGCAGAGTACAAGATGAAGAGCGTGAATGAGGTCTTAGACTCAATTATAACAGGCTCCGATAAAGCATTCCGTCTTCGACAGGTTTTAGCCGGCATGCAGCCATTGTATGCAGGAATCAAAGACCATACTCCATTTTCTGTCCACGCTCTCATTCACGACTGTTTCAACCAGAGTGCATTCCGTATCGTGGGAGGAAGCAGCAAGGTGGCAGCATCGCTTGCCAAGTCGATACAACAGAAAGGAGGGAAGGTTCTGCCAAATCAGCGTGTTACGAAAATAGAATGCTCTGATAGTTCGTCACCGCAGGCCACAGCAGTTATCACATCAAGCGGAGACCGTTATCCGGCAGATTTGGTTATAAGTGCCATACATCCGGCAAGTACTATGCGTATGACAGACAGTCGTTTCATCCGTCCTTATTTCCTTAAGCGGCTGGAAAAAGCCCCCAACACACCATCTGTATTTGTAGTATATCTGAAATTCAAGAAGAACAGAGTCAGATATATGAATCACAATCTATATTATTATCGTGGTGATACAACCTGGGGATGCGAGCAATATGATGACTTCTGTCCGTGGCATAAGTCATATAAAACATTGTCTAATTGTCTGTCGCCACAGACAACAGACTCTCGTCTGTGGCGAGAGTCATATAAAACATTGTCTAATTGTCTGTCGCCACAGACGACAGACAACTCATGGCCAAAGTTCCTGTTATATATGCATTTCTGCCACGCTTCGCATAAAGAAATGATTACCGCAAACGCAGAATATGCAGAGTCTGGCAAGATATTGTCATATATGAACTATGCTGATGTGAAACCGTGGGAAGGCACTCATGTAGGTCAACGTGGTGACAGCTATGAGGAGTTTAAAAGAAGGAAAGCCGAACAACTTATTGATGCCTTGGCAGAGGAAATTCCGGATATTCGTCAAAATATCGAAAGCTACTATACATCCACTCCACTGACATATCTTGACTATACTGGCATACCGGAAGGAGCGATGTATGGAATGGCTAAGGATATCAGTGCAATAGGAGTCAAGAACGTGTCGTGTAAGACAAGCATTCCCAACCTTTTGTTGACGGGACAGAGCATAACGTCACATGGAATGTTTGGAGTGCTCGCAGGAAGCTTGATTACCTGTTCGGAAGTGTTGACCCAGGAAGAGATACTGAAACAGCTACGTAACGAAAGATGAAGATAGCGGTATTCGTATATTCGCAAAGCGGACAGGCATATGATGTCGCAAAGAGTATTTTTTGCGAAGCGCAGGAGGGCGATTTGGAGGTCGTTTTCAAGACCATTGTCCCAGAACAAGATTATCCTTTCCCTTGGGATAAATATACTTTCTTCGATACTTTCCCAGAGACAAGACTGGGTATTCCTCCCTCTGGTATTAAGCCTATTGACACGTCAGACATTGAGGATGCGGACATTGTTGGCATTGTAGGACAGTCGTGGTTCTTATCACCCTCGCTTCCGTTGCAGTCTTTTTTTGCTGATCAACAGATAAAAGGATATCTGAAAGGGCGAAAAATAGTCTTTGTTAATGTATGTCGTAACATGTGGCTGATGACCGCCAAGTGGGTAAAGAATTATCTAAGTGAGATTGACGCAATGCTTGTAGGACATATCGTGCTGCAAGACGAAGCTCCGAATCTTATCAGTGCGGCGACAATTGTAAGATGGCTTATAAACGGTAAAAAGGAGGGAAATGCATTTCTCCCATCTGCCGGTATATCTCCAAAAGACATATCAGAGGCAAGAAAGTTTGGAGTAATTATACGTGATTTTTGCGAAGCGCAGACGACAGACTTCCGCCCACGGCGGAAGTCTGATAAAACATTGTCTATAAGTCTGTCGCCACAGGCGACAGACTTGCAGTCAAAGCTTCTGTCGGCTGGCGCCATTCATTATAAGCCATCTATACTACATATTGAGAAGATAGGGCACCGTATGTTTGGACTTTGGGCTAAGTTTATTAGGAAAAAGGGTGGCTTCAGGGCACCCCAACGCCGCAACAGGGTTTATCTTTTCTATGCTTATCTCGTATTCGTCCTGTTTTTTATCTCTCCATTTGTGCAGTTGCTCTTCTATCTTACTTATCCTCTACATAAGAGAAGTTACGAGTTATGACTCATAACTCAAATTTGAAATAAACAATAAAATAATATATGAACGTCTTTATAAATAAAGTTGCGAAGTTCATGCCCAACGAGCCTGTTGGCAATGAGGACATGGAGAGCTTTCTTGGAATGATCGACAACAAGCCTTCTAAGGCTCGTAGAATCATTCTAAAGCGCAATGGAATAAAACAGCGTTATTATGCACTGGACAAGAATGGTCAGGTGACACATACGAACGCACAAATGGCAGCAAATGCGATTAGAAACCTTTTTGATGACAACTTTACCATCGACGATATTGATATTTTGTCATGTGGCACAGCATCTCCCGAGCAGCTTGTCCCCTCACACGGGGTTATGGTTCATGGTGAGCTTGGTGGCGAGAAGGACATAGAAGTTGTCTCTTTTGCAGGTTCTTGTTGCACCGGTGCTGCCGCATTGAAATATGCGTGCATGGCAGTACAAGCCGACCCAAAGCGGAATGCCATTGCCTCTGCGTCAGAAAGACTTTCCGCATGGATGAGATCATCTTATTTCCAAAAGGAGTCGGAGCACCTTTCCCAATTGGAGAATCAGCCAATGCTCGCCTTTGAGAAAGATTTCTTACGTTGGATGCTCTCTGACGGTGCCTTTGCCGCACTGATACAAGGAAAGCCTAATGAGAATACCATTTCTCTCCAGGTAGACTGGATAGAAATGACCTCTTTCGCAAATAAGATGGAGACCTGTATGTATGCAGGAGCTGAGAAGGATGAGGACGGAGTCTTAAAAGGTTGGGCGATGTACCCGGAACAGGAATGGTTAACCCGTTCATTGTTTGCCGTAAAGCAAGACACACGTATGCTTTCGGAGCATATCGTCAAGCTTGGCGTTGACTATCTTATACGTCTATCCGAGAAACATCATTTTGCAGCTACAGATGTAAACTGGTTCCTGCCTCATCTCTCTTCTATGTTTTTCAAGAATGCGGTCTTGGAGGAATTTGCTTCCAGAGGTTTTATGATTCCAGAAGAAAACTGGTTCCTGAATCTTCCATACGTAGGCAACATCGCCTCTGCCTCAGCTTTTTCCATGATAGAAGAGTTGATGTATTCTGGAAAGCTGAAAAAGGGTCAGAAAGTATTGGTGATGATACCTGAAAGCGCACGTTTCTCGTATTGTTATTGCATGCTTACGGTCATTTAGTGAAACGTTATGAAAGTATCAGAAGTACCACAGGATTTGAAATATTACAACGGGACGGTAGTCCGGGATCTGAATTATGCTGTTGATGACCAAGGTCAATACAAGGCTGTTGTAAGTGACGGATGGGAGGCAAAGGATGATGCCTTGGACATGGCGTGGGACGATGTAAGGGAGCAATGCGAGGAAATAGCCGAACGTATCAGAAAGGGTGAGACGAGTCCTCTTGAATACTATGCGGCAAAAAACCTTATGACAGTTGACTTGCTTTCGTCCTATTCTGGTTTCTCAAAGCGTACCATCCGCAAGCATTTCAATCCCAAGAACTTTGCCAAGCTGAGTGACGAGACCCTACGCATATACGCAGACGTATTACGCATCACCGTGGACGAACTAAAGGTTTAATCGCGAAGTGTTTTTATGGAGTTAAATATTGAACATAAGCCAGCTGCTCACTGTGAGAACGGAACAATCTCCTCCCTGTTACGTTTTTATGGTATCAATTTGTCCGAGCCAATGATATTTGGTCTGGCAAGTGGTCTGTATTTCACACATGCGCCATGGATGAAGATGGGAGGATTGCCGGTTACTGCATTCAGAACATTCCCCGGAATTTTGTTTAAGCGGGTCACGAAACTATTGAATATAAAGACCAAGACACAACGCTTCTTGAACAAAGAGAAGGCAATGGCTAAACTGGATTATCTGTTATTGGAGCAGAAGAAACCGGTAGGATGTGTTGTGGGTATGTACTATCTTCCATACGTTCCTAATGAGTACCGTTTTCATTTCAACGGTCACAACATCTGTATTATCGGAAAGAAAGATTCCAATGATGGAACAGTGGAAAACGCTGAGTATGCTGTGCTGGACACCAATTGTACACAAAAGGTAACAATTAGCTACAAAGACCTTGTCAAGGTACGGTTTGCTAAAGGTGGCACATATCCATTGAT
This sequence comes from uncultured Prevotella sp., assembly GCA_905236455.1. Classification (GTDB taxonomy): domain Bacteria; phylum Bacteroidota; class Bacteroidia; order Bacteroidales; family Bacteroidaceae; genus Prevotella. Next base: position 37,479 of record CAJOPT010000002.1, read on the forward strand.
GGGTCAAATGTACTGGATAGAGTCTGTTCCCGAGAAGCTTCCAGATCTCACGCCCTTGATATTGAAGTCAATAAAGAAAACCTGCAAAGAGATGATTTCCTATCCCAGCTTTATACCTTGGATAGGTGCCCGTGGTATACTTTACCTGTCTAAGCGCATTCGCACTTGGGGGAAGAAGGACGGTGACGTTAAAAGTGCGATGCTTAACCTCGCAAATGTGATACGGATGCTCGAAGAGATTGGAACGGGTGGTGCGGGTTTCCGTTTTATATATGGTGCCTTTCTTCAGGAGGCGGCAGGTGTTACGGGAATCGAAGAGTTGAACATATACTCCAAGCGGATAACTGAGATAGGCGACCTATGGCGTGAGTTTGCTTATAAGGGGGCGAGGATTATCAGGAGTCGGCGGAAAGTTAACGCTAACGCTAATGTCAACTATACCTTTGATGACTTGGGTGATATATTGGAAAAAATCGGACATCTTGAGTATGATTTTTTTAAAGAGCTTCTTAATTGCGCTTCGCTAAATGATAAAAGATAAATGATAAAGTTTTTTTTATTATCCTTTGTCCTTTTTCCTTTGTCTGTCGTCTGTGGCGACAGACAATTAGACAATGTTTTATCAGACTTCTGCCACGGACAGAAGTCTTTTAGTCCCACAGAGGCGCAAAAGCTGACACCGGTGATCCCAGAGAACAACCCCACTGGGACGGGTGTAATAGTGTGTCCTGGCGGCAGCTATTTCTGGTTGGATAAGGACAATGAAGGTTATAAGGTCGCACAATGGCTTTGCGAGAATGGCATAGCAGCTTTTGTCTTGGAATATAGTCATGGCGGATGGGCTTCCTTTGCCTTTCATATACGTACTAAGGGGCGCAAGTTCCCGGCAGGCTTCAATGATTTGAGTATGGCAATAAACCATGTTAGGGAGAATGCCGATAAGTACGGTGTGCGACCAGATAGGATCGGTTTGATGGGGTTCTCCGCAGGAGGTCATCTCGTCATGCATGCTGCCGAGCAGCTAACAACCGCCGCAGATGAACGTGGAGGTCTGTCGTCTGTGGCGACAGACCTTAGACAATGTTCTATATACCTCCCGTCTGCGACGGGGGGTATTATGTTTGTAGCACCGTTATATCCTGTGGTGTCCATGACTCACCCCTGTACACACAAACGCTCGCGCAGAGGACTTCTGGGAGAGTTCCCGTCAAAGGCAATGATGGACTCCCTGTCGGTGGAGAAGCATGTGCCGCGTAACTGTCCACCAGTATTCTTAATGAATTGTGACGATGATCCGGTGGTACACTATCACAATGCAGAGCTGCTTGACTCTGCATTGACCGTAATGCAAATACCACATCATTATGAACATTACCGCACCGGAGGACATGGGTTCGGAGTGTCGGAAAAGAAGACAACAGCTGAGGCGATTCAATGGAAGGATCGTTTTCTAAATTGGCTTTATACATTAATAAAAAATGAAGAATGAAGAATCAGCTATGCCGTCGCATCAGTGGAAGATACCATAAAAAAATCTTCATTCTTAATTCTTCATTATAATATAGTGAAACGCCATGAATTTGGTAGCATTCTTTTTACATATTTATGATTTCCTGAGCAGCAGGAGATGGCTTTGCTATAGTCTGCTGGGTGGTCTGACGGTATTGTTGTTGGTGATGGTCTCCTCGCTAAAGTATAACGAGGACATCTATGACTTCCTTCCCATGGATGCCAACCATCAGAAGGCAATTACCATATATCAGGACATTACAGGAGGGAAGCGTGTCGTTGCCATGCTCCGCCGATCATCCCAGTCCCCAGAGGGGGATGCGGGGCTCGCACGGTTGGAAGAGGCTGTAGACACCTTTGCCAAGAAGGTCAGGGAAAGCGACAAGGCGGGGCATATCAAAGAGGTCATATCACAGATAGACATTGAGAAGATTGCCAGCGTAACGGACTTCGTGTACCAAAACATACCGTTGATGCTGCAAGATTCCGACTATGTCCTGATGGAAAAGATTCTCTCCGACCAAAAGAGGATAGAGGAGTCGTTGGCGGCAGACGTACAGATGATGATGATGCCGGCTACAGGTTACTTTGCCACAAACATCGGCAACGACCCTATGGGGCTCTTCGCGCCCGTTATGACACGTTTGCAGGAAAAACAGTCGACATCGGCTTTTGAGATAGAGGACGGATATATCTTCACTCCTGACAAAAACTATTCTATTGTGCTGATGACATCCAACTACGGCTCCATGGAGTCAGCCAACAACTCTCTGCTTGTAAGCTATGTCGACAGCATCTCTCGTCAGACGATGCAGCAGATGCCCGATGTGGAGATCTCTATTACCGGCTCTCCTGTGATAGCCGTGGACAACGCTACTCAGATAAAGAAAGACAGCCGCTGGGCTATACTCATCGCCGTAGTGCTAATCCTCTGTCTGTTGGTGGTGTCTTTCCGTAGTGTCAGGAATCTGATGCTTATAGGGGTGTCTATACTCTTCGGATGGCTCTTTGCCATGGCATTCATTGCCGTTTTCCGCAGCAACGTGTCGCTTATCGTGTTGGGTATCGGCTCTATCATCATTGGCATTGCCGTGAACTACCCGTTGCATTTCATTGCACATATAGGTCATGGGGACAGACTCCCGTCGCGGCGGGAGTCTGATAAAACAATGTCTAATGATGCTGCCGCCGCAGACGGCAGCATCAGAGATGCGCTGAAAGACATGGTGTCTCCGTTGCTCATCGGTAATATCACTACGGTGGGAGCATTCGCCAGTCTCATCCCGCTTGACGCACCGGCATTGCGCGACTTAGGATTGTTTGCTGCCTTTATGCTGATTGGGACAATCTTGTTTGTGTTGGTGTTCCTGCCTCATCTGGTAAGAAAGAACAGAAATGAGGGTAAGGAGTTCCTTTTGTTCGGACGCTTGTCGTCACTGTCTTTCAAGAGACACGGCTGGCTGGCTGGTGTGATAGCAGTGTTGACGATAGTCTTCGGATATTTTAGCTTAAACACGTCGTTCGATGCAGACATGCATCACATCAACTACCTTACGCCGACACAGGAAAGGCTGATGTCCGACCTGAAAGTCTCTGCCGGTGTCAAAGACTCGTCCTCTGTGTATGTCGTGACGGAAGGAGCGACTTGGGAGGAGGCTCTCAAGAAACGCTCCGAGCTGTCGCCCTTGCTGGACAGCCTGGAGAGGGGGAAGCAGATCAGCTCGTGTACGGATGTTACGGACTTTATCTGTTCTGAGGAGCAGCAGTCTGAGAAAATAAGGAGATGGGACCGTTTCTGGGCGACTCATCGTACTGAGGCTTTGGCACAGCTACGGAAATATGCGCGCAAAAACGGGTTCAGCGATGAGGCTTTTCAGGGCTTTGAGGGTATTGTCACGGCAAAGTACTCGCCCCATTCGTTCGATTATTTCGAGCCGTTGGTGTCAGTGTTGTTCGGACAGTCGTTCAGCAACAGCACAGGCAATTGCTCTGTTATCGATATAGTGAAGCCTGGTCAAAGCAGCATGTCAGAGGTGGAGGATATTATTAATCCCCAACTCTCAACCTATGCCTTTGACTTCGCGGGGATGAACAGCGCGGTTGCCAATGCGTTGTCAGACGACTTCAACTATATAGGTTTCGCATGCGGTATCATAGTTTTTGTATTCCTGTGGCTTTCCTTCGGGCGCATAGAGCTTAGCCTGTTGGCTTTCCTTCCCATGGCTTTGGGGTGGATTTGGATATTGGGAATCATGGACATCCTCGGCATGCAGTTCAATATCGTCAATGTGATACTGGCGACTTTTATCTTCGGACAGGGTGACGACTATACCATCTTCATGACCGACGGACTGATTAATGAGTATGCCTATCGGAGGAAACTGTTGCCGTCGTACAAGAACAGCATCATCATCTCGGCGCTCATCATGTTTATTGGAATGGGATCGCTCATTGTTGCCAAACATCCTGCCTTGCATTCGTTGGCAGAGGTGACGATTGTCGGAATGCTGACGGTTGTCCTTATGGCTTGGGTTATACCTCCAATGGTTTTCAACTGGCTTACCATGAATAATAACAGACTCCCGTCGCGGCGGGAGTCTGATAAAACAATGTCTAATGACGCTGCCGCCGCAGACGGCAGCGTCAGGAGGGCTCCTGTGACAATAGAGCAAATCATACGTACGATATATTGTTTTATTGTTTATTTGTTTGAGATCCTTTATGGTTGCCTCTTCGGTATTATCGTCAAGCTTATTCCTTTTAGAAGAGAGCAGTGTAAGCTTTGGTTCCATAAGGTCATCTGTAAGACGATGAAAATCAATATACACAATATATGGGGAGTTAAGACCTTCATACATAATGACAGTGCGGAGGATTTCTCGAAAGGTAGTATCATCATCAGTAATCACCAGTCTATCCTTGACCCAATACTGATGTTGGCATTAAATCCGCGTGTGTTAATATTGGTCAGTGGAAAAGTGTGGAGAAATCCTGTGGTACATACATTGTTCAAGCTGGCTGGTTTCATAAAGCTTACTCAGCCAATGGAAAACAGTCCGTTGGAGAAGGAAATCGCCGCTGCGATAAGCAAGGGGTATAACGTCGTGCTGTTCCCCGAGGGGAAACGTAATGAGGAAAACATAACGCGTTTTCATAAAGGAGCGTTTTATCTTGCACAGAAACTGGATGTTGATATCTTACCGGTATATCTTCATGGCGTCGGACATGTTATGCCTAAGGGCAGCGGCTTTGCCTCAAGGGGACAGATCGACGTTTTCGTTGGAGAGCGGATTCCTGCCGCCAAGCTGAGTGAGTATGGTAACTCCCATCAGCTTATTGCCCATCATTTCTATAAGAGCTACCAGGAACGGCTGAGCGAGATAAGGAAGGAGATAGAGACCACACACTATTTCAGGAATCACGTGATTAATATGTATATATACAAGGGTATCGGTATTGAGCGGGAGACAAGAAAACTTCTTGATAAATACGATGACTTCAGTAAATGGATAGATGGAGAGCTGAAAGATGAAACCTCTAGCCTCTCACCCCTCACATTCCAGTTCTCGCCTTCCGACGGCAGACTCCCGTCGTGGCGGGAGTCTGATAAAACAATGTCTAAGGAGTCTGTCGCCACAGACGACAGACTCTCTATTTTCAATGCGGGGAAAGGACAGTTCTCTTTAATGTATGCCCTTGTCCATCCGGAGATTGAGGTCCATTCATACGTTAATGATGCTGATGACGCGGCATTGTTCTCAGCTTGTCCGTTGCCGCCAAACCTTCATATACACTATAAATGAAGAACGAAGAATGAAGAATTTGATCAATTGATCCGACGGCGAAGCTGATTCTTCATTCATTCTTAATTCTTTATAAGATGAAAGATAAATTTGACGAGATTCGTCCATATTATGACTCTGAGATACCAGAAGCGATGAAGCGTATCGTAGAGAGTCCGATGTTGCCACTGGTGGCTTCATACGTATATCCCTCTATGTCGCTCGATGATGTCAGGAAGATGCTTCTTGGCTTTAATACCATTCGTGATTTTCAGTATGGTGTTATGTATGACGTGAATAAGCGAATCATAGCAAACAGCATATCTGAGTTTACTTGCAGCGGCGTGGAGCAACTGCAGAAAGAGGTGGCTTACCTATATGTCAGCAATCACCGTGACATAATGCTTGATGCCTCTCTTCTCCAGAATGTCCTTGTTGATGCCGGACTGGGGACTTCTCAGATAACGTTTGGTGCCAATCTGATGGTTAACCAACTCGTCATCGATATCGGTAAGTCAAACAAGATGTTCAAGGTCGAGAGACCGGGAAACAGTGCCAAGGAGTTCTATAAGAAATCCTTGTATCTCTCGGAATACATCCGTAGCGTGATAACTGAGCTACGGGAATCTATATGGATAGCTCAGAGAAACGGCAGAACCAAAGATGGTAACGACTTGACAGACCAAGGAATCATCAAGATGTTTGGTATGAGTGAGCCGACAGACTCTCGTCCGTGGCGAGAGTCTGATAAAACATTGTCTAAAAGTCTGCCGCCGCAGACGGCAGACTCTCGTCCGTGGCGAGAGTCTGATAAAACATTGTCTAATTGTCAGCCGCCACAGACGGCTGACAAAATTAAAGCTCTGGCAGATCTGAATATCGTCCCTGTCTCGGTGTCCTACGAATGGGAACCGTGTGATATCCTCAAGGCTTTGGAGCTTTACGAGTCCCAGTTTACCCGTTATACTAAAAAGCCTGGCGAAGACCTCAATAGTATTCTTACGGGAATACTGCAGCCTAAAGGCAGGGTTCATTTCGAGATTTGCAAGCCTATCACTACTGAGGAGCTTATGTGTTATGAGCATCAGACCAACAGTGAGTATCATAAGTCGGTGGCAAGACTCATAGACGAAAGGATTCTCTCTGCCTATAGACTTTATCCAAATAACTACATAGCTCATGATTTGTTATATGGCAATACAAAATATAAGGCGATGTACACAGATGAGCAATACGATGCTTTTATGAGACGTGTGGCAAAGCTTAACAAATATGACACCTGCGACATAGAACGCCTTAAGGAGATCTTCATCGGAATATATGCCAATCCGGTGAAAGTGTAAAGGTAACCCCTTAAACTCTTACCCCCATTATTGCAAACTCTAATTGGCAAAAGCAAAGGGGTGGAGAACTTTTTTACGTTTACGTTGACATTAACGTTAACTTTTTATGTTGATTTTGCAATTGAAACTTTGATGTTTGATGGAAAATTAGTACTTTTGCACTCAATTAAGTGAGTGTGCACCTTTTAGGGAAAAGATTTCGATAACAATTTAAAAATATTCAAGAAATGGCAAAGTTAGATTTAACGCAGTATGGCATCACCGGTTCTACCGTGATTGCTCACAATCCGTCTTATGAGTACCTCTTTGAGGAGGAGACAAAGGCTGGGCTGACAGGTTTTGACAAGGGTCAGAACACAGAGCTCAATGCCGTTAATGTTATGACAGGTATCTATACCGGTCGCTCTCCTAAGGATAAGTACATTGTCTGCGACGAGCAGAGCAAGGATAAGGTATGGTGGACAACTGAGGAGTATAAGAATGATAACCACCCGATGAGCGAGGAAGTATGGGGTAAGATCAAAGACATCGCCATCAAGGAGCTTTGTAACAAAGACCTCTATGTCGTAGACGCTTTCTGTGGCGCTAACGAGGCTACCCGTCTGGCTGTCCGCTTCATTGTGGAGGTTGCTTGGCAGGCTCACTTCGTTAAGAATATGTTCATCCAGCCAACAGCTGAGGAGCTTGAGAAGTTTGAGCCAAACTTCGTAATCTACAACGCTTCTAAGGCAAAGGTTGAGAACTACAAGGAGCTGGGTCTGAACTCAGAGACTTGCGTAGCTTTCAAT
>CAJOPT010000003.1 GCA_905236455.1 uncultured Prevotella sp.
ACCAAGCAGTTCTACAAGACCGTTCAGAACATGATGCACTATGCCGTCACCCATCAGACAGCTGCTGAAATCATTTTCGACCGTGCCTTACGCCACATTCTTATGAAGATGGCTGACTGGAAGGATTACATGGAGCGTTATCTAAAACTGAGCGACCACGACATCCTTCCAGATTCAGGGCGAGTCTCTCACGAAGAAGCAGAGGCCAAAGCCTTGGAGGAATACGAGAAGTTCCGCAGGATACAAGACCAAACTTTTTTGTCGGATTTCGACATACTATTGGGAAAAATCAAATGAAAGTCGCCCGCACCATCGCTAACCTCGACGGCTCCGAGAAAGTTCAATCACAGCACATTGCAGAAGCTATCGGATATAGAAATCTTGATAGAGGCGACTGGGCAGAGAGAGGGATATACCAATTACTATAACAATATGACTGAAAAAGAATTCTTAGAAAAAACTCATTTTAAAGAAAATGTCTTTGAGCTATCAGAAGACATAAAAATGAAATATATATTAATATGAAGAAAGCAGCTTTATGTATGATGATGGTCATTTGGATGATTCCTGCTTTGGCTATTGACCGTCATGCACTTGTTACACGCAATAATCCAACCATCACGAACATTGACACATTGGGATCTTTGAGTGTGGGTAATGGTGGATTTGCTTTCACGACGGATATAACGGGATTGCAGACCTTTCCGGAGTATTACAGGAATGGCGTCCCTTTGGGTACACAGAGCGAATGGGGCTGGCACAGCTTTCCCAATCCAGAACAATACCGCATAGAGGAGTCATACCGAAAATACGACTTCGGTCACGGTCATCGTGAACTATATGCTACAGAGTTCAAGTCGGAAGGCAGGGCCAGGGATGCGGCTAACTGGTATCGCAGCAATCCACACCGCCTCCATCTTGGATGTGTCGGTTTGGAGTTTAGCATGCTGAAGCCTTCAGACATCAGGAAGCCTAAGCAAATATTAGATATGTGGAACGGTGTTATACGTTCTTCTTTCAATGTTCGAGGTTCTTCATACCATGTGACTACCGTCTGCCATCCAGAGAGGGACATGATTGGTAGTAGGATTACCGGAGAGCACGCAAGCATCAATCTGCGTTTCCCTTACCCTACGGGAGCACATACAGATGATGGCTGTAATTGGAATGCTAATGACAGGCATAAGACAGAGTTGGTTGCTCAGACATCCAACAGTGCCATACTGAAAAGGACAATAGACCAGACGGTCTACTATGTGACATTGACATGGGAAGTGAAGGCAGAACTGAAGGAGAAAGCGCCTAACTACTGGGTGCTGAAAGCAGATGGCGGGCAATTGACGTATTGCTGCACCTTCTCAGAACAGCCATTGGAGACGAATCCGACATTCGAGGAAACACTTGCTGCCAGTGCCGTTCATTGGCAGAAGTTCTGGACGGAGGGAGCCGCCGTAGACTTCTCACATTGCAAAGATTCACGTGCCAAGGAACTGGAACGCCGCGTAGTCCTCAGTCAATGGCTGTTGGCTATCCAGTGTGCCTCCGACACACCGCCACAGGAGACAGGACTGACATATAACTCCTGGTTTGGCAAATTTCATCTGGAGATGATATGGTGGCATCAGGCATGGCTACCCTTATGGGGGCATGGAGAAATGTTAGACCGTACTCTGCGATGGTACGAAACTGTTGAGCCTATGGCTCGTGAGATTGCCATGCGGCAAGGGTTTAAGGGTGTGCGCTGGATGAAGATGACAGACCGTTCCGGCGAAGAATCACCCTCGAAGGTTGGCAGTTTTCTTATCTGGCAACAGCCTCACTTGATTTATTTAGCAGAACTGCTCTATCGTGAGCATCCATGCAAGGACTTGCTCGACCGCTATGGTCGTCTGATTGATGAGACAGCCACTTTTATGGCAGATTTCGCCACTTACGACCAAGAGACCGACCGCTACATGCTTAAAGGAATGATTCCTGCACAAGAAACGTTGAAAGCTTCAGAAACTTACAACCCACCATTCGAGTTAGCCTACTGGCACTTTGCATTGCAAGTTGCGCAACGGTGGCGTGAGCGCCGTGGAATAGCGCGTGATACATTGTGGGATGACATCATCAGAAAATTGTCCCCCCTCGCACATGATGATGAAAACCGCTATCTGGCAGCAGAGTCTGCGCCGGACACCTATAATACCCTTGCGCTTATCAGTGACCATCCCGCCGTACTCGGAGCAGTGGGAATCATTCCTGAGAGCCACCTGTACGACCCGAAAATGATGGAACATACACAGCAGTGGATACGGGACAACTGGAACTGGGACCATACATGGGGTTGGGACTTTCCGATGGTTGCGATGAATGCTACGCGTCTCGGCAAATCGGAAGATGCTGTCAGTGCATTGTTAATGGATAAGCGTACCAATACCTATCTGCCAAACGGTCATAACTATCAAGACAAGCGGTTGCGATGTTATCTGCCAGGTAACGGTGGTCTTCTGACTGCTATCGCCTTGATGTGTGCCGGTTGGGATGGTTGTACGGTGAAAAATCCCGGTTTTCCTAAAAACGGGAAGTGGGAAGTACAGTGGGAGGGACTGAAACCACTGGTTGGCTTCTGAGAGAAGGTACAGAGTAAATATCATCATCTATCAGTCTGATTATGGGAATATTCGGTTTGATGTGAGGCTTGAAGATAATACCATTGGCTTAGCAATTGACCAGATATCTGAGCTGATTGGAATATTAGGCAAATTTGGTAAAATCTTCCGTGATTTGTATAACACGTTTTCAAAAATTTGCAGTATCTTTGCACAAAGAACATTTATATTAAACGTCAGCAGAATCGACATAAGGTCATTTGACTAAATAAAATAAACAAAAATAACATTAATAATCTCGAAACTATGCAGAACTTTGATTACATGACCCCGACCCGCCTCATCTTTGGCAAGGACTCGATTAAGAAACTACCAGAGGTAATGATGCAGATTCCAAAGGAAACATCACATTCTGACTTCAGAGTACTACTCACCTATGGTGGCGGCAGCATCAAGAAGCTGGGTCTCTACGACTGTGTGAAAGAACTCTTGGCGGAAATCGAGAACGTCGAGATTTTCGAGCTTTCAGGTATTCAGCCCAATCCGAAGTACGACCCGAGCGTGCTGGAAGGCGTACGCATTTGCAAGGAGCAGCAGATTGATGTCATCCTGGCCGTTGGTGGTGGAAGCGTGCTCGACTGCTCGAAGGCTATCGCCGCAGGTGCCTGCTACGACGGTGACCCTTGGGACCTGATTACCTATAAGGTAAAGGCACAGAAAGCCCTGCCTATCGTTGATATTCTGACACTGGCAGCCACCGGTTCGGAGTATGACTGCGGAGGTGTCATCTCCCGTACAGAGACCAACGACAAGATTGGCTATATGGACCCGCTTTTGTTCCCCGTATGCTCGATTCTCGACCCAGTCTATACCTTCTCCGTATCGAAGAAGCAGACCGCCGCAGGGTGTGCCGATGCCATGAACCACACCATGGAGCAGTACTTTGCCGCCGACACGACATTGCTCAATGACGGCTTCTGCGAGTCGATGCTACGAAGTCTGATGGAGAACGCCCGCAAGTGTCTCGCCAATCCAGAAGACTATACCGCCCGCGCCGAGATGATGCTTTGTTGCACCTATGGCTGTAACGGTATCTTGTCGCTTGGCAACAGTCCAAGTGGCTGGCCTTGCCACGCCATCGAACATGCTCTTTCCGCCTACTACGACATCACCCATGGTGAGGGTCTGGCTATCATCACCCCACGTTGGATGCGCCATATCTTGTCTGACAAGACTATCGACCGCTTTGTGAAATACGGCATCAACGTCTTCGGCATCGACTCCTCGCTGCCCAAGCAGGATATTGCCGAGAAAGCAATTGACGCCACCTATGCGTTCTTCGAGAGCATCGGTATCCCCATGCATCTGCGTGAGGTCGGCATCGATGACAGCCGCATCGACGAGATGGCTCACCACATTGCCATAAACGAGGGGTTAGAGCATGCCTATGTGCCTCTGACAGAAGAAGACATCAAGAAAATATTAATAGAGAGTTTGTAATATGAAAGCAATGAAATTTATCCTATCAGCAGCTTTGTGCATGCTGGTATCAACCGCTTGCAACGGAACGAAAAAGAGTAATGACAATGTGAATGAGCCTGTTGCTGAAGAAGCTAAGGCTGAAGCCATCAATAAAGACGGTAAGGCGCTGGTTGTGTTCTTCTCTCATGCCGGTGACAATTACTCCGTAGGCAATATCAAAGAGGGCAACACCAAGATCGTCGCCGGCTACATCAGTGAGCTGACTGGTGCCGACCAGTTTGAGATTGTCACACATAAGTATGACGGAATGGCCTATAAACCGCTATGCGACTTGGCAAAAGAGGAACAAGAGAATGGCGAGTTGCCTCCTTTTGAGGGCGAGGTGGAAAACATCGACCAATATGACATCGTATTTATCGGTGGACCAGTATGGTGGGGAACCTATCCACAAGTGATGTTCACTTTCTTCAAGAAATATGACTTGAACGGCAAGACTATCATTCCATTTACCACGCATGAGGGTTCCGGTCTCGGCAACTGTGTAGAGGATGTGAGGGAGGCTTATCCCAACGCTACCATCACTGGCGAGTTCTCGATGTATGGCCACGATGTGCGAGAGGGCAAAGGCAAAGTCGAGAAGTGGCTTAAAAAGATTGGATTCTGACTTGTACACTAAATCGGTCTTTAAGAAGCATGAAAGTATATAAAGCGCATATTATCCACACCCCACAACGTAATCAGTTCGAGGTAATTGAAAACGGCTATATCGCCGTTGACAAAGGGCGTGTTTGCGGCATTTCCACAAGCCTTGACACCCTTGGCTGCCCTGATGCAGAGGTTGTAGACTATGGCAACAAGCTACTCATCCCAGCCATGAACGACATTCACGTTCACGCCGCCCAGTATCACAACCAAGGCATCGCTATGGATTTAGAGCTTCTGCCATGGCTTGAAAACTACACATTCCCGGAGGAATTGAAGTTTAGCGACATTGATTACGCGGAACGCATCTACCGCCGCTTCATTCATCATCTGTGGAGAATGGGTACTATGCGCGCCGCCGTCTTTGCCACAATACATACGGCAGGCACACGACGACTGATGGAGCTGTTCAACGAGGCTGGCATGGGAGCGTTGGTAGGCAAAGTGGCAATGAACCGTAATTGTCCTGCCAGCCTTACAGAGACCGTCGATGACTATGTAAGAGGCATGGAGGAGCTGGCTATGAGCTACGGCAACCAGGACGCTTTGGTACGCCCCATCATAACACCACGATTTATTCCCACATGCACACCTGAGTTGTTGCGCGCCTGTGCTGACATTGCTCACCGTCACAACCTCCCTGTTCAGTCACACCTGTCTGAAAACCCTTCGGAGATCGCCTTGGTGCGTGAGCTGGAGCCAGACAGTAAGGGATATGGTGACGCATACCACCGCTATGGTTTGTTCGGACAGACACCTACCGTGATGGCACATTGTGTATGGAGTGATGCCGACGAGCGCCGGCTGATGAGAGAAAACGATGTTATGGTTGCCCACTGCCCGAGTTCAAACTTCAACGTGTCGTCAGGCATGGCTCCTATACGTACATTCCTCGAAGAAGGCATTACCGTAGGACTTGGAAGCGATATAAGCGCGGGGCATGACCTCAGCATCTTCCGTATGATGGTTTATGCTATTCAGGTCAGCAAGATGCAATACCGACATAGCAACATGCCATTCCTGACACTTTCGGAAGTTTTCTGGATGGCTACAAAAGCCGGAGGAAGCCTCTTTGGTAAGGTGGGAAGCTTTGAGAAGGACTATGACTTCGATGCTCTTGTAATCGACGACCACGACCTCTATCCAGACGAATACACCGTTTTACAGCGACTCGAACGGTTTATCTATACTGGTGACGACCGCCAGATAGCACACCGTTTCTGCCGTGGAACGGAAATAGTATTAGATTAAAAGACCACAACGCAATAATGAGACTATCTTTGAAAAGTCTATTGGCAATCATTGTACTGTCATTCTTCCTGGCTGCCTGCGGGAGAAAAGAGCAAACTGCCCCGGAAAAGAAACGGTTCAAGAAAGAGGTGCTCTTGAAAACCACTCCCGTGAAAAACCAGGGAGCCTCATCATTGTGCTGGGTATATGCCATGCTGGCAACGATAGAGACCGAGCATCTTATGCAGGGCGACTCCGTCAACCTCTCTGCCGACTATGTGGGTAGGGCGTTTCTGAAAGAGCAAGCCAACGAGATAATGATGACCGGCAAGGGTGAGATAAGCACTCGTGGCATAGGCTCCATGCTCCTGAGACTAATACAAAGATATGGCATCACTCATTATGACGCGTACCACCGTAAAGACAACTGTAGCTACAACATTCTTGGCAGGAAGCTACAGAAGATGGCAATGGCAAACGCCAACGATCTGAGAGACCGCCAACAACAAATTGACGAGGCTCTTGACGAGGCTATCGGTCCCGTGCCTCGCTACGTCTTCATGCTTGGTGCCGAGTACACCGCCCTGGAGTTCGCCCATAGCGTCTGCCGCGAGAATGAATATGATGCCCTGACAAGCTTCTCACATCATCCGTTCAACGAATCTTTTCCCTTAGAGATTCCCGACAACCGCTATCATGACACGTTCCTTAATGTGCCTTTAGACACGTTGATGCGCCGTGTGGAGACAAGTCTGCGCCAAGGCCATCCGGTATGCTGGGAAGGTGACATCAGCGAGCCTGGCTTCCTCTGGAAGCAAGGCATCGCCACGTTGTCGGATGAGGACAAGAATATTACCCAAGACGTTCGTCAGGAGGCTTTCGAGCATCGTAACACCACGGATGACCATTGCATGGAGATTATCGGTATTGCCCGCGACCATGACGGCAAGAAGTTTTTTGTCATGAAAAACTCCTGGGGCAGGAATAATGCTTATGGCGGCATAATGTTTATGTCAGAAAACTATATGCGTTTGAAGACAATTGCCGTGTTTTTGCCAAAATAAAAACGGAAGAGGATCCCGCATCAAGTGTGGGATGAGGAAAACACACAGAATGTGACGCGGGATCTGTATCAAATCTTGCATATAGTACATGTGTCATCTACGAAGGGTAGAGATTACATCTAAAGGGCGTAGATGCGTCGTTTACTCTTTTATGAGTTTTTAGTGTCTTAATTAACAGATTTTTACAAGTTATACCCAATCGTTTTTTGGTACTTGGAGAGATTCTTCATACCTTTGCAAAGTAAAATCAAAAAAGAGAGATTATGGCAGAAAAGGACTTTCATATCAACGACTTCGAGATAATGGCTCCTGTTGGCTCAAGGGAGTCACTTGCCGCTGCGATAAAAGCAGGAGCCGACTCCGTGTATTTCGGCATAGGACAGCTGAACATGCGAAGTCACTCTGCCAACCACTTCACGATAGACGACCTGCATGAGATTGCCACGCTATGCAACAGTCATGGAATAAAAACCTATCTGACGGTAAACACCATAATCTACGATGAGGACATGGCAACGATGCGCGACATCATAGACGCGGCAAAAGCCTCAGGAATATCTGCTGTCATTGCCAGTGATGTAGCTGTGATGAGCTATTGCAGGGAGGTTGGGCAAGAGATACACTTATCCACACAACTTAACATCTCCAATATCGAGGCACTGAAGTTCTATGCACAGTTTGCCGACGTGGTTGTACTGGCACGTGAGTTGAAAATAGAACAAGTGGCAGAGATACACCGACAGATTATAGAACAGAACATCACCGGACCTAAGGGAGAGCTTATACGCATAGAGATGTTCTGCCACGGAGCACTGTGCATGGCTGTAAGCGGCAAATGCTACATGAGCCTCGCCGACGCAAACCGCTCAGCCAATCGTGGCGAGTGTATTCAGATCTGCCGACGGTCATATATCCTTACCGACGCGGAGACCGGCAATCAGATAGAGGTTGACAACAAATACCTTATGAGTCCGAAAGACTTGAAGACCATACGCTTCATAGACCGTTTGATGAAGGCTGGCGTACGTGTGTTCAAGATCGAAGGCAGGGCTCGCGGTCCAGAGTATGTCTACACGGTAGTGAGAGCATATAAAGAGGCTATACAGAGCGTTTTGCATGACATACGGCAAGACAGCCTTCCTTCAGAGGAACGGGAACAGCCGTTGTTTACCGAGGAGCGTAAGGACGAATGGGACAAACGGTTGGCAACGGTTTTCAATCGTGGCTTCTGGGATGGTTACTATCAGGGGCAGAAGCTTGGTGAATGGAACAAGAACTACGGCTCCAATGCCACGGAAAAGAAGCAGCTTGTGGGAAAGGTCATAAAATATTTCTCAAAATTAGGAGTGGCAGAGGTGTCTGTAGAAGCCGCCGAGTTCTCTGTCGGAGACCGCCTGCTCATTACCGGTCCGACCACTGGCGCATTATGGCTTAACGCCGATGAGATACGTTTCGACTTAAAGCCCGTCGACACCGCCTTGCAAAAGCAGCGTGTCTCTATTCCAGTACCAGAGAAGGTGAGACCCAATGACAAGCTTTTTAAATTGATAACTGAAAATTGATAATAAACATGCGAGCAATAAATCAGATACAAGACGAGATAATAGAGGAGTTTGAGGAATTTGAGGACTGGATGGACAAATACCAGATGCTCATAGACCTGGGTAATGAACTGGCACCACTTGAGGAGAAATACAAAACAGAGCAAAACCTCATTGACGGATGTCAGAGCCGGGTGTGGGTGCAGTGTGACTACATCGACGGCAAGATGGAGCTATCAGCGGAAAGCGACGCACTTATAGTGAAAGGTATCATTGCGCTGCTCATAAGAGTGCTGAGCGGACATACCCCACAGGAAATCCTTGATGCCGACCTGTATTTCATTGACCGCATAGGACTGAAGGAACATCTGTCGCCAACACGCTCCAACGGTTTGCTGGCAATGGTGAGACAAATACGTATGTATGCCTTGGCATTTAATGCGAAAAACGGGAAAAATGCGTAAGCTTCGTACCATAGAGATGAACCGCCTGTCAATCGACGAGTTTAAGGAAGCCGAGAAGCTCCCCCTTGTCGTTGTGCTTGACGATGTGCGGTCGTTGTATAATGTTGGCTCTGTATTCCGTACTTGCGACGCCTTCAGGGTTGAGGCAGTATACCTTTGCGGCATAACCGCCACCCCACCCCATCCCGAGATTCATAAGACAGCCCTTGGTGGTGAGGACAGTGTGACATGGAGATACTTCCGTACGGCGGAGGAAGCCGTGGACGAGCTTCACAAAAACGGATATTATGTCTTCGCCATTGAACAGGTGGAGGGAAGCATGAAACTTCATAAGGCGGAGTTCAGTCACTCCCCACACGCTGTTGTCTTCGGTAATGAGGTGAAAGGGGTCCATCAAAGTGTCGTTGACCTTTGCGACGGCTGTCTGGAGATACCACAATACGGTACCAAGCACTCCATGAATGTCAGCGTCACCGCCGGTATCGTCATCTGGGAGTTTGCGAAAAAGAAAATTGAGGCAGTGCAAAAATGACAGTTTCTGCCTAAAAATTTGCAACATTGACTTTATCTTTATACATTTGCAACGAATTATTTACCAAACTATTGATTATGAAAAAAATTATTCTATTAAGCATGATGCTGGTTGCAACCATAAGTATGTCAGCACAAAGCATTGTCGGAAAATGGAACACTAAAGACAATGACTCCAAAATGGACATCACCTTCAACTTCAAGGCAAACGGTAACATGGAAATGGAGATTTCCATACAAGAATTTGACAAGGAGGTCGGTACTATTAATATTGCCATGATTTTCGGTGGTACTTACACTAAGACCAACACCACTCTGTCTCTCCGACTTGACAAGGACAATGTAAAAATCAACATACCATATATTGATTGGTCTGACGAGATCAAAGCCATGATAAAGGAGAACCCGGAGGCTGAATCTTACATCATGAGTGAGGTCACAAAGGCAATGGAGGAAAGTAAATCAGAAATGACATCAGACTTTGACGATGTTGAGGAAATGACCATTGTCTCTTTAAGCCAAAACACCCTGGAGCTTAAATCTGGTGACGATATTCAGACGTTCAAAAGAGTAAACTAAAGTCCGGAAAGCCCGGAATCTCCGGAAAATCCGGAACACCATTATGAAAGCATTTGCATATACAGTCCTAATGATACTCTTTCCCGTGTCCATGGCGGCTCAGAACGACCGTCCTGGACACGTGAACCCTGAAGACCGTGCCGTTGACATGGACAACCCTACGTTTGTGCCAATGGTTAAGATTGGCAAGGCGTTATACGAGGGAGATTCCGTACAATATGTGCAAACAAACAACATCTACGTCTTTCCTGAGCCGGAGTTCAAGAATGCCAAACAGAAAGAGGCATATAACCGCCTTGTATACAATATTAAAAAGGTACTGCCAATTGCCAAGGAGGCAAATAAAATTATCATTGAGACGTATGAGTATCTGGAGACACTACCCGACAAGAAATCCAAGGATGCTCACATGAAGATTGTAGAGGAGAATATAAAGAAAGAGTACACTCCACGTATGAAGAAATTGACTTATGCGCAAGGAAAGCTACTCATAAAACTTATCTACCGAGAGTGCAACTCCTCATCATATAACCTTATACAAGCTTTCCTTGGACCGGTAAAAGCCGGCTTCTATCAGGCTTTCGCATGGGTGTTTGGCGCCAGTCTGAAAAAGACATACGACCCTACCGGTGTTGACAGGCTCACCGAAAGGATCGTATTACAAGTCGAGGCTGGACAATTATAAAACCATCATTGCCTTTTACTTCTCCACCGTTTTTATCCACTTACATAGGCTCTGAGAACAGAACTTGTATAATGGTCTGTCCCACGGCCTTCAAGGTATTCTTGTCTATGTGCGACATGTCATCATATACAGTATGCCATGTAGGACCGAAACTACTTGCCTGGCAATCCCTATAGAAAGGTATAATGTCGATGGTAGGAATACCTGCAATGTTATTTACAGGAACATGGTCGTCAGTAACATACCCGCCATCGCTGTTAGGAAAGAAACTGCCATAGCCCGCCGTCGCTGCCGCCGACCATACCTTGTCAACAATGGCTCCCGCAAGTTGCTTAGACATCCCTTCACGATAGAACTGAGCACCCTCACCACCTACCATGTCGAGTAAGATGCCATAGCGAGCCTCATAGCCCTCCGGCTTATTTGCCGCCCAGTATTGCGCGCCTAATGCCCATGTGTCTCCCGGGTCCTCTACATCTGCCCATTGAGGAATTCCCCAGTCTTCTGCGTCAAAACAAACAAAGTCAACACCAAGCTGAGGATTCAACGGCTCTTGCCTTAAGCTATCGGCCTCCTGCTGAGTACTATCAGCTTTGGAGTCCAACGCACATAGCAGCCTTGCCACCTCAAGCATTACCGCCACTCCACTCGCGCCGTCGTTAGCCGCCATCACCGGTTTCTTGTGATTTGCCGAGTCTGGATCATTATCTGCCCAAGGGCGACTGTCCCAATGAGCACATAAAAGAACCCTGGTAGTAGCTTCCGGACGATAGCTCGCAATAATATTTGAGGCTTTGAGAATCGTACCGTCATACCCTTTAAGGTCGGCTTTCTGTATTTGTAGCTTGCAATTATATTTCTCAAACTGTCCGGCTATCCACGACGCACACCTCTCATGTGCCTCAGAGTTCATCGTTCGTGGTCCGAAGGCACACTGTGCCGCACAGAAAGCGTATGCGGAGTCCTCATTAAACGTCGGACCGACAAGATTCACAATCGGTTCCTGACCTTCACCTTTTCCGCCTTTCGTTGTACTATTGCAAGACAAAAGTCCACAACTGATGACAAACACTGTCATCATAAGTAACCATTTGCTGTTTCTTTTCATACTTTATTATATTGTACTTGTCTCATCACTCTCAACCAGTTTCCGCCCCAGATCTTCTTAATATCCTCTTCAGAATAACGACGGCGAAGCAACTGGATTGTGAAATTAATCATCTCTGAGGAATCAGCCAATCCGGGAACACCACCGTCACCGTCAAAATCAGAGCCTATTCCCACATGGTCGATACCCATAATACCGATAGCATGCTCAAGATGTTTTATGGCATCAAGTATCGTTGACTGCCCATCCTTGCGAAGGAATCCGTTATAAAGAGTTATCTGTGCCACACCACCCTTTCGCGCCAAAGCCCGGAGCTGGTCATCCGTAAGGTTCCTTGGAACGTCGCACAACGCCTTGCAATTGGAGTGACTGCACACTATCGGTGTACTGCTTATATCAATGGCATCGTAGAATGACTTCTCCCCGCCATGACTAAGGTCAACCATAATACCCAGTCGGTTCATCTCTTTAATAACCTGTTCTCCGAACGCACTGACACCGTTATGTGTGTTATTCCCACGTGCGGAATCACAGATGGCATTATCACCATTGTGGCAAAGTGTCATATAAGCAATCCCGCGTTCTTTGAAATGCCTGAGATTATCTATATCGTCCTCTATGGCAAGACCGTTCTCTATACCAAGGACTATAGACTTTCTGCCCTGCTGCTTATTTGTAAACAAGTCATCAGGGGTCTTGGCTATCGACAGATAGTCTTTGTTTTGCAAAACTATCTCTTCTATCTTGTCAAATATCAAATCGGCGTATGCGCGAGGACCATCCACATTAAACGCTACTTTGTCTGCAAACACCTCACCAAGTGAAGGCTGAGGCAGATAAGCCACCATGAATACCGCATCCTGACGACCTTCCGTCATCTTATGAAGGTCAACAAGTATACGCTCGTCACGTTGCTCAAAGTGTATTCCTTGGGGGAAAAACATTGGGGTGTCGACATGTGTGTCTATCGTTAGAATCTTCTCGTGAAGACATTTTGCCTTCCTGTATTCCTCCGCACGTTCCACCAGCCAACGGAACAGGACCAATCCGTCTTTTCCAAGCCATTCAGGATGCCACTGTACACCTAATATCGGCTTCTTCTCGCTGCTCTCCATGGCTTCTATGACATTGTCGGATGACATAGCCGAAATCTTGAAACGGCTTCCCGTTGTCCTCACGGCCTGATGATGGAACGAGTTTACCGCTATCTTATCTCTGCCATATAGAGAATATAATATGGTATCTGGCTCAATACTTACGGTATGTGTTGTCTCAAAACGAGCCGCATCCTGACTATGCTTTATCGTTGCTCCTTTCTCATATATATCCTGTTCAACCTCACCGCCGAGAGCCATTGCCAAGGTCTGTATTCCACGGCATATTCCAAGCATCGGTATCTGTCGGTGGAATGCCAGTCGGGTGATAAGAAGCTCTGCCTCATCACGGACAGCATTAATACCATGGAGATTCCGTGAAGGCTCCTCACCGCACCACAAAGGATTATAGTCGGCTCCTCCACTAAGCAGAAGACCGTCTATATGTTCCAACGTATTAAGTATGACCTGTGGGTCATTTACCGGTGGTATCAATACAGGTACACCACCACCGTCAACGACTTGCTGATAATAACGGTCACGCAAAGAGGCGTCACCATCGGTGAAGTTCGCTGTTATACCTATCAAGGGACGATGTGTTGTAGCTGGAAACGTCGCATAGACATTGCTAAGTAGCGACTTTAGCGAATAATCTTTCATAAGGCTTATTCGTCTATCTTCACTGGTATCTCACGCTTAATGCTTTGCTCAAGAGAAATCAGTGTCTCCGTGCTGACAACACCTGGTATACTTTGCAACTGGTTGTTAAGTAAATCCATCAACTGCTCATTGTCTCTGGCATATAACTTAACAAGCATGGTATAAGGACCTGTGGTGAAATGGCATTCCACTATCTCCGGAATGTGTACCACACGCTCCACTACCTCCTTATACATACTTCCGCGCTCAAGATTCAATCCCACATAGGTACAGGTACTGTATCCGAGACTTTTCGGGTTTACATCAAAGCCGCTTCCCATGATGACACCACCTTCTATCAGATGTTGTACACGCTGGTGTATGGCTGCGCGTGAGACTCCACACTCTGCCGCAACGTCTTTGAATGGTATACGTGCGTTTTGGGAAAGAATGTTCAAAATCTTCTTGTCTAAGTTGTCTATCTTATCCATTTGTCAATGATTTTACGTAAAAACACGTAATATTGTTAATATTTGGTAGCAAAAATAAGCAAAAACGATGAGATAAGCAACATTTTGACATAAAAAATGCGCCCATAGGACGCATTTTATTCTTTGTTCTTACTTTTTTATTTCTTTTTCTTCACAGAAGATGTCTTTTTGGCACCTGTCTGCGGCTTTGCGGCTTTTGCACTTGAAGGTTGTTCCTTTGAGGGAGCAACGGTCTTTGTCTCGACTGGCTCAATACCCAACAATTCCAATGTAAAGACTAATGCGGAATAAGGCTTGATGTCTTTGCCAGCGCCACGCTCACCGTATGCAAGCTCTTGTGGAATATACAACTCCCACTTTGAGCCTACCGGCATCTTGATAAGTGCCTCTGTCCATCCTTTGATAAGACCGCTTACACCAAAGACATCGCTATCCTTGCCATGCTTGCTTGTTGCGTCAAAGACATTACCGTCCAAAGTCTTTCCTTCATATACGACCCGAACCTTGTCTGTGAGTGTCGGAACTGGTCCATTGCCTTCTTTCAGGACTTTATATTGCAATCCGCTCGGTGTGGTAATAACACCTGGCTTTTGTTTGTTCTGAGCCAAGAATGTCTCTCCTGCTTCTTTCGTCACCTTATTCTTACTCTCCTCATGGTTCTTCCTTGCGTCAGAGAAGTATTTCTGAGCCGCGGAGTCGGTATAAATAGAATGGTTGTTAGCCAAAGCATCGGCAAAGCCGGCATAGACAAGGCTGTTTTGTATCTCAACACCATCAAACTCCTTTTTCAGTCCTGTCAGCATACGTGTCTTCAACATCTCAGCAACTTGCATACCTGCGGCGTATGCGGAGAAGGCTGAGTCGTTCTCATGGGCTATCGCATCGTTGAAACCACGGATAACATTTTCCATTTGGTTAGGTGCAACACCAAGCTGCTGCTCCAAATACTCGTTCAGTCCCATCGTAAATGCCATTCCTGCCGCATAGCTCAAAGAGTCTGGGGCTGTTGTCAGCTCAACAGGTTGTGAGGACTCAGTATTCTGAACCTTATTCTTGTCTTTCTTGTCCTTGGCACTTACTGTATTGAAAGAAGCACCCGCCATTACGACGAGTGCCATTATAATTATTCTTTTCATAAGAGTCTACTGTTTTGTCTTATGGCTGTACTGTCTGAGGAACAACATTCATCTTCTGAGTCTCCTCAATACCAAGCAACTCAACCGTGAAAATAAGGGCTGAGAATGGCTTCAGGTCTTGGCTAATCTGCTGGTGTCCATATCCTGCGCTATATGGGATATATACTTCCCACTTTGAGCCTACAGGCATGTGTGTAAGAGCCTCTTTGAAACCTGCGATTGTTCCTTTGAGATCCATCTTGGCACCGTCATGCTTGTCAAACTCCTTGCCTTCCATGGTCTTTCCTACATAGTTGATATTGACTGTCGCACCAGCCTGAGGAATAGCACCCTTGCCTTCTTTAAGAACCTTATAGCAAACACCTTGACCCAAGGTCTTTACACCTTCCTGCTTTGCAATGTTTGCCATGAACTCATCTGACTTCTTCTTCTCTACGGCAAACTTCTTCTCTGCTGCCTGAGACTGGATTGACATCTGTACACGCTGACCAATTTCACGAGCACTCTCTGGGGTCATCTTCATGTCTTTACCTGTAGCACCTGCTATGAAACCAGCCAACAAGTTTTTCATTGATAATGTTTTTGTAGAGTCATCTGCAAACAACTGACGGCTGAAACCTTTCTGCATGATAGTAATCTGCTGACCTACACCAATACCTGCATTATAAGCTGCTTTCTTCTGATCGTCTACACCCTGAGCACCTGCGGTAAGACCTTTTACGAACTCATCAATGTAAGTGGTGTCTATTTCCATCTGCTGGAGATAGTTCTTCACACCCCTTGACTGCTCAAGGCCAAAAGCATAACTCAATGAGTCAATGTCGGTTTGCATGTCTGCGCTTGGAGTAGAGTTGCCACAAGCGGTAAAAGTAGCAACTGCAATAGCCATTGAGGCTAAGATTGAAATCTTTTTCATTTTCTTGTTTTTATTAATGATTACAAATTTAATTCCTGATTAAATAACTTCTATCAGCTCTACATCAAAGACAAGAGCTGAATAAGGAGGAATGGAAGAACCTGCACCACGCTCGCCATAACCTAAGTTATATGGGATAAAGAAACGGTATTTGGCTCCTTCCTGCATCAACTGAAGACCTTCCGTCCATCCAGAGATGACCTGATTCAGCCCGAAGACTGCCGGCTCTCCACGCTGGATACTACTGTCGAAAAGCGTACCGTCTATCAACATTCCCTCATAGTGGCAACGTACCTTATCCGTTGCTTTGGGTTTCTTACCATTTCCTTCTTTCAAAACTTGGTATTGCAAACCACTGGCTGTAGTTATCACACCATCCTTCTTGGCATTCTCCGACAGATATCTCTCACCTGCCTCTATAGCAGATGCATGCTGAGCCTTCTCCTGCTTTGTAAAGAAATCCTGAACGATGGTTTGAGCCTCTTGGTCTGATACTTGCAATTTCGTACCGGCAATAACATCCTTTATAGCTTGTGCGAAATCATCAATATTCAAGCTTTTTGCACCCATCTGAGCCAACTGGCGTCCGATGCCAATGCCTAAAGCATAACTTACTTTATCCATTATATGACTTAATATATATTAATAATCGTGCAAAGGTAATACTTTTATTGGAGAGAACATTCATATTTTACACAAAATAACACTTTGAGAAGACATTTAATCCCGCA
>CAJOPT010000004.1 GCA_905236455.1 uncultured Prevotella sp.
AAACGTAACTTTGCATAAGTTACTTCGTCTCGGAAATAAAAACAAACGAGCTTTGTTTTGTATTCCTCTCGACTAAACGTAACTTTGATAGTTGAAATATTAAATCAGAATAAAGTGAAGACTCAGATATTAAGTTTATTATTTGTAATTGTCCCATCGTTTTCATTGGCGCAAGGAGGTGAGATAGGAACCTGCCTTACAAAAGACGGAGGAGAGTATAAGGGTGAGTTATCCGGAAAGAAGCCAAACGGCAAGGGTGTCTGTAAATATAAGAATGGCGACACATACGAAGGCTACTATGTGAAAGGCAAGCGCCAGGGACATGGTGTCTATACCTTTGCCGACGGAGAGAAGTATGACGGTGAGTGGCTGTTGGATCAGCAACACGGTCAGGGTACTTATTACTTCATGAACAACAACAAGTACGTTGGGTTGTGGTTCCGTGACTACCAGCATGGTCATGGTATAATGTACTATTACAATGGTGACAGGTACAATGGCGGCTGGGATCATGACAAGCGGAGTGGGGAAGGAAAATACACCTTTGCCAATGGAGCCTATTACGATGGCTTTTGGAAAAATGACATGAAGAACGGTCATGGAGTCTTTAACTGGGGTGACGGCTCCTCGTATACCGGCACATGGGTAAACAACAAGCGTGAGGGCAAGGGCATCTATGTGTATGCAGACGGTGATACCTACGATGGTGACTGGAAGGATGACTTGCAGGAAGGCAAGGGAATATATAAGTTTGCCGACGGTAACGTGTATGAAGGACAATACCATGCTGGTGAGCGTACCGGTCAAGGTATCTTCAGATATAAGAATGGTGACAAGTATACCGGTCAGTTCCTACGTGGCGACAAGTCGGGTCAAGGTACTATGTCATGGGCAAATGGAGACATTTACGTCGGTAATTGGGAAAAGGACAAACAAAACGGACAAGGCAAGCTGACAAAGAAGTCGCATGACGTTTATGAAGGACAGTTCCGCAATGGCTTGGTTGACGGGCAGATAATAGTTCATTATGCAGACGGCAGCAAGTTCAAGGGAACATACCAACAGGGAAAGCGTCATGGTGAGGCTGTCGAGGTCTCAAAGGACGGTCACAGGTTTGAGGGAACATATAAGAATGATGTCCGTGACGGCAAGTATACTGAGCGTGACCGCAATGGTCAGATACTTGAGCGAGGCTATTACAGCAATGGCGTTAAGCATGCACAATAATTATATTCACCTTATTTAAATAATATCAGAATTATGATTGTAGACACATTAGACCATCTTGAGAAGTATGTGGCTGTGAATCCACTCTTCGCCGATGTAGTGAAGTTCATTAAAGAGAATGACCTCAGTAAGTTGGAGGCAGGTAAGCACTACATTAAAGACAAGGACTTGTTTGTGAACATCACCACCGCAACTGGTAAGACCAAAGAAGCGGCAACGTTCGAGACTCACAAGAAAATGCTGGATATCCAGATACCGCTCGATGCGCCTGAGACCTATGGCTATATTCCTCTTTGCGACATGCCCGAGGCAGAGTATAACGCAGAAAAGGACGTTACCAAATACCCAGGTTTGAAGGCAGAGACCTACGTGAACTGCAAGCCAGGTGAGTTTGCTATTTTCTTCCCACAGGATGGTCATCAGCCATGTATTGGTGAGGGAGAGATTCATAAGGCAATATTTAAGGTTAAGTGTTAAAGACTAAAGATATGGCTACAACAAAGAAAAGCACAGCAAAGAAAGCCACGGCAACGAAAGCACCATCAAAGAAAGCTCCCGCTGCTCCAAAACATATCGGTTTAGTACAGAACGACCCATGGCTTGAGCCGTTTGAAGACGCTATACGCGGGCGTCATGACCATGCTGTCTGGAAAATCGGTCAGTTGACCCAGAACGGCAAGAAGACCTTGTCGGACTTTGCCAGCGGACACGAGTACTTCGGTTTGCACAAGACATCCCGTGGCTGGGTGTTCCGTGAGTGGGCGCCTAATGCCACCGACATCTTTCTTGTAGGTGACTTCAATAACTGGCAGGAGGATGAGAAATACCGTGCCAAGCGTATTGAGGGAACAGGAAACTGGGAGCTGAAGTTGTCAAACAAGGCAATAAAGCATGGCGACCTCTATAAGATGCATGTACGCTGGAACGGTGGTGAGGGTGAGCGCATCCCTGCATGGACCCGTCGTGTGGTACAGGATGATCAGACGAAGATCTTCTCAGCCCAGGTATGGAATCCAGAAGAGCCATACGTATGGAAGAAGAAGACTTTCAAAGCCAAGAAAGATCCACTGTTTATATATGAGTGCCATATCGGTATGGGACAAGATGCTGAGAAGGTCGGCACATACGATGAGTTCCGTGAGAATGTCCTGCCGCGTGTCATTGCAGACGGCTATAACTGCATTCAGATCATGGCTATTCAGGAACATCCATACTATGGATCCTTCGGCTATCACGTCAGCTCATTCTTCGCAGCCAGCAGCCGCTTCGGTACTCCAGAGCAGTTGAAGCATCTTATCGACACCGCTCACCAGAAAGGCGTGGCTGTTATTATGGACATTGTACACTCACATGCCGTAAAGAACGAGGTAGAGGGTCTTGGTAATCTTGCCGGTGATCCAAACCAATTCTTCTATGCCGGTGACCGTCATGAGCATCCGGCATGGGACTCACTCTGCTTTGACTATGGCAAGGATGATGTCATTCACTTCCTGCTGTCAAACTGTAAGTACTGGCTTGAGGAGTTCCACTTCGACGGCTTCCGATTCGACGGTGTCACTTCAATGCTGTATTACAGCCATGGTCTCGGTGAGGCTTTCTGTAACTACGGTGACTATTTCAACGGTCATCAGGATGACAATGCCATCTGCTATCTTACACTTGCCAACAACCTGATACATGAGGTGAATCCTAATGCCATCACCATTGCTGAGGAGGTAAGCGGAATGCCTGGACTGGCCGCTAAGTTCGCGGATGGAGGTTACGGCTTTGACTATCGCATGGCGATGAACATACCAGACTATTGGATTAAGACCATTAAGGAGCAGAGTGACGAGAACTGGAAGCCAAGCTCTATATTCTGGGAGGTTAAGAACCGCCGTCCGGACGAAAAGACCATTTCCTATTGTGAGAGTCACGACCAGGCACTTGTAGGTGACAAGACCATTATTTTCCGCCTTATAGACGCGGATATGTATTGGCATTTCGCAAAGAAAGACATCAATGGTGTGGCAGAGCGTGGTATCGCATTGCATAAAATGATACGTCTCGTCACGGCATCAGCCATTAACGGAGGCTACCTAAACTTCATGGGTAATGAATTTGGACATCCAGAATGGATAGACTTCCCTCGCGAGGGTAACGGATGGAGCTACAAGTATGCTCGTCGCCAGTGGAACCTGGTTGACAACAAAGACCTCTGCTACCACTGGCTTGGCGATTTTGACCGCGAGATGCTGAAGGTGCTCAAGAGTGAGAAGAACTTCAACAAGACACCGGTTCAGGAGATATGGCATAATGACGGAGACCAGATCCTTGCCTTTATGCGCGGTGATCTTGTGTTTGTGTTCAACTTCTCACCGACACGGTCCTTTACCGATTATGGCTTCCTCGTTCCTACCGGCGCATACAATGTAGTGCTCAACACAGACGCCAAGGAGTTTGGCGGCAACGGCTTTGCCGATGACTCTGTGACGCACTTCACCAACTATGATCCATTGTATGTGCAAGACCATAAAGAATGGCTGAAGCTGTACATCCCGGCACGTTCGGCAGTGGTGTTAAGGAAGGAGTAGATAAGAACGGCGGCGGCAACGCCGACTAACTGACAACGAGAAAAGGATATATGGCAAATCCCCTTTCCATCTTCATGAGAATTGTATGCGCAATAGTATTTTGCGCATTCAGTTTCTCATACCTGTATTTCTATCAGGCGGATGTGATGTATGTGGCACAGCATATAGCATCAGAAGGGAAGACATATTATGTGCCATGGATGGGAGCAATATTGATAACGGCAGTATTGCAGTTACTTCAAGTGGGAGTCTTTGCAGTCATAAGACTGTACAAGCGCTTTCATGCTCTTACTTATCTGCCGTCGTTATTAATACTTGCTGTCATCACATCCCTTTCCTCAAATGTCGCGGAGACTATAGAGCTGGGACCGTGGAAATGGGTCCTTCCTGTAGTGATTGTCGTATATGCCTTAATAGTTATATTTGCGATAAACTACCAGGAGATAGAGCCCGACTTGCGCTTTGAGGGTCCTTTCTCGCAACTGATTTGGGTAAATGTCATGGGATTGGCATTCATGATGTTCATTGTATGTATGGTAGGAAATCATGACGCGCAATTCCATCAGCGTGCGCATATCCAACGACTCGTCGAGGAAGACGTAAGACATTATGTGGAAAAGCGAGGTCTGCAAGAAAAGCATGACACGATAAACCTTGACGGTCGTCTTTGCAATATGATGATGAGAAAAGACCTGAACGGTTTTGCCGCATTAATAAAGAAACACTATCAAATTTACAAATATATCCCAAAGCCATATTGTGAGGCATTGACTCTTTACCAGCATCAGCCTGGCAAGCACCTGTATTTCTGGAGAAACAAAAAGATGGAAAAAGATTTTCGTCAATTCACAGATGACAGCCATGCCATGGACGCCAATCCCTCAGACTCGATAAATAAATCTATTAAGGCAAAGTATGGTGAGTCATATTGGTATTACTACAAATATCTGTGACATTAATTAAAAATACTAATTGACTAATTTGAGATTTCAGATGGCGAAGAAGAGAAGTTTAATGATTGTCTGTGTCGTGGCGCTTGTCATCGCCTCGGTGGCAGCGTTCAGTATCATTAGAAAAGACCAACCAGACAATGTCTTCAAGCTGACAGTCTTAACAAAAGGACTTAACCAAGGCGATACTGTTTTTCTTAAACAACATCCAGAATACATCGGAATGGACGAGACTTCCCGTCTCGACACATTAATCGTAAACAACGACAAGGCTCTATTCTCAGGGCTGGCTATGGAAACACCTGTTCCGGCAGAGTTGTATTCCCCGAAAGACACATTGCACTATCAGGCAATATTCTTTATAGAACCTGGCAATATCAAAGTTGATTTGTCACAGGCGGATGATAGCAAGGTGTCAGGAACAGAGACCAATGACAATCTTCAAGCTTTCAACGACAGGCTTGCTCCAATCGTCTCCAGTCTGGAAGCCATCCAACAAGAGGTCTATGCCAATGACGGCAGCTGGGATGATATCCAGAATAGTAAGCGAAAGATGGATGACCAGTTCCGCGCGCTTCGCAAATGTATAAAAGACGAGATAAACAACAATATTAATAACGAGCTTGGTATATATGTCCTGCTGAGATATGGAGGCTTGCTTGAATACGAGAGCATTATTGATTTTTTTCAAAAGACTCCAGCCGAAGTACTTATAAGACCAGGCTTCAGGCAGATGACTGGAGCTAACCGAATGGCAGAAAAGGCGGCTAATCAGCAAATAGGGCAGAAGCTAACGGATTTCTCATTGCCAAGTATCGATGGTGACACCATTAGCGCAATGGAGATCGTTAGCCGCAACAATATAACCATTATAGATTTCTGGGCAAGTTGGTGCGGTCCATGCATGCGTGAGATGCCAAGCATGAGAATGCTTTATGAGGACTACAAAGACCATGGTCTTCAGATTATAGGTGTGTCGTTGGATTCTGATCCGGAAGACTGGAAGTCTGCAATCAGCAAGAATGCGCTTACATGGCATCATCTCTCTGACATGCAAGGGTGGGACGGTCCTGTCGTAAAACAGTTCGGCGTTGTCAGCATCCCATATACTATTGTCGTAGACAGTCAAGGCAATATTCTCGCAACTGGTCTCCGAGGTAATGAGCTCCGCAAACTTATAGAAGAGAAGATTAATAAAAACACAAATGGAGAATGAGACAGACTCACTCTCCATTTATATTATAAATCAGTTGAAACTCAAAAGATTTTTCTAAGCCACAATTTCTCTCATTTAATTATATCAGATATTGAGAGCTTATACTCTCATTGGCAACGACACGGCGGATTGTCTCAGCAAACATATCTGCCACGGAGAGTTGCTTAACCTTATCGCATTGTGAGTTGTATGGTATTGAGTCAGTAAAGACTATCTCCTCTAAAGCAGAGTCTTGTACACGTTGAGTTGCGGGACCACTCATCACACAATGGGACGCACAAGCGCGAACACTCTTGGCACCAGCTGCCTTCATGATATCGGCAGCCTTAGTAATAGTCCCGGCGGTATCAACCATATCGTCAACGATGACAACATTCTTGTCTCTGACATCACCAATAATCTGCATATCCTGCACTACATTGGCGCGGGCGCGAGTCTTGTTGCACAGCACGAGAGGACATCCCAAATATTTCGCATAAGTGTTGGCACGCTTAGAACCGCCCACGTCGGGTGAAGCGATGCACATATCCTCCAAGTTGAGTGACTGCAGATAAGGAAGGATAACCCCCGAAGCATAGAGGTGGTCGACAGGTACATTAAAGAATCCCTGAATCTGGTCTGCATGCAAGTCCATGGTTATAAGACGGTCGATGCCTGCGACACTAAGGAGGTCGGCAACGAGTTTCGCACCGATGCTTACACGTGGCTTGTCCTTACGGTCCTGACGAGCCCAACCAAAATATGGCACGACTGCTATGATGTTACGAGCCGAAGCACGTTTCGCCGCGTCAATCATCAGTAGCAGCTCCATGAGATTGTCAGAGTTGGGAAACGTACTCTGTACAAGAAACACGTCCCGTCCTCTGATAGACTCCTCATACGATACGGCAAACTCCCCATCGGAAAACTTCGTAAACACTAAGTTGCCGAGAGGACAGCCCAGACTTTGACAGATTTTCTCAGCCAGGTATCTTGTTTTCGTGCCTGAGAATACTAAAAAAGAGTTTTTTGCATTCATTTTTCTATTCTGTTCTTTACACTTTCGCCTTTTATCTTTGTTTATTTACGCTTTGCCTTTTACTTTCAGATGTGATTCTCACATTACCGCTTTTCTTAACCGGTTGAAATGTGAAATGACATCTTTATAGTCTGTCTGACTATGGATATCGAAACGATTCCATATATCACCACATACCACGACGCCTCCGAAGCCGAGATCCTTGGCAAACTTTATGTTGTCTATTGACATTCCGCCCAAGGCAAAAACCTTCTTGTCGATTAGTCCTTGACGGGAAGCCTCTTTAAGCTCTTCCAAGGAAAATGACGATTTCTCATCTTTGAACTCTATACAGTCAAAGATGTTTTTCAGAAATACGTAGTCAGCTTGTTTCTTTGTCTGTCGCAGGCGGGTTATGTCATTACACGATATACCCATTCGTCCTTTATAGCCGGCAGGCACCTCATCTTGTGAATTGTCAAGGTGGATTCCCGACAAGTGGTATTCATTCTTCAGGTAGAAATGCTCATGAACTGTAATGTTACCATAGCTGGAGCGGGGTAGTAGTGACAACAAGCGCTCGCAGTACATTGGTGAACTGCCGGGCTTGTATAAATGCAAGTTATCCAACCCCTCTTCAAAGAGAGCAGACAGAATCTTGTCTTCTTCCACAAAAAAAGTGGATTTGGTAAGTATGACGAGCTTCATCGTACTATTATTTCTTTTACGACTGCAAAGGTACAACTTAGCAAGCGAAATACAAAATAAAAAGTTAATTAAATTTGTTGATATCGTAAAGACATTTTTTCCTATAATTATCTCACAACGTATTTTTTGCCATTGCGGATATAGATACCTTTCCCAGGATCAGTGACTCGCATGCCCGAAAGGGTGTAAATCTCATCATCTGTCTTCTGTGTGAAATGAACCTCAGGAACTCCCAAGGTATAATTCATATTTACAGTACATCCCCAGAAAGAAGACATTTCAGTAGGCATCTCTGTTCCATCCTTCTTGATAAGTGCCGCACGCTTTACAGTGGCAGTATAGTTCCCTGATTTTTTGTATTGCAGTGTTATACGTTGCCCTGTGTTCCCAAGAGCAGAAGCATTGAAAGTCACCTTTGTGTGAGTATTAGTGACGTTGACATACTGTTCCTTACCGTTGCTCTCACCATAGACCTTGATGCTAAGGTTGTCGGTTCCCGGGGAATCTTTCAGGTCAAGGACAATCCCGGTGTATTCATTGAGACTAAAAGCCTTACCATACAGGTTCATCTCTGACCATTGCTGTTGGTAGGTCACTGTATACTCAATTGTGTAATCGTCAATGGATGGCAATACGGGACTGTAACTGTCACCGTAATATGCTTTTACTATACTCTCGGCAAGGTCTGGCTGGTTGAATGCCGGCAGGGTACGAAGAGGACCGTCGGAGAGTCCCATCCAATAAACAGTAGCGACGTTGTTCTCTTTTGCCTTTTTGACAAAATAATCAGCAAAGCTAAGTACATTTTCCCTGCGCACATCATAATCACTTTCTTTGTCATTGGCAGTTCCCCATTCACCGATAATTACAGGGGCACCTTTTGAGATTAGATGTGTCTTCAAAGCATTGAACATATCGTCAACCTCGGTCCGCATGGAGCTGAGGTTTTTCACATTGGGGTAGCAATGAACCTCGAATGCAATGTGTCCTGTGCCAGCCGGATCATCGGGTATATTCATTTGCTTGAGAGGGTCTTTCAGGTGTGAATTCCACGTACCCGAGCCGCAACATGCTCCGTAAGTATTTACGACCAGATTACGCTTGGCATTGTTCCCACCTGTGGCGCGCACCACATTGACAAAACTTTGCGCGAAACTATTGATAGCCTGGTATGCATCGTTTGCCTCGGACTCATTGTATCCAGATGACCTTGCATATGTGGCAAAGCACCATGAGTTATATTTGTCGAGCATCTCATTATAGCTCTCAAAAAGCAAAAGGTTCCCATAGTCCTTGAATTCCTCTGCTATCTGTTTCCAAAGGTACTCATACCTCGCTTTTTGTTGGTTATATACCTCACTACTGGCATGGAGCCAGTGTACAGAACCGTCACCGGTGTCGTGGTGAACATTAAGAATACAGTACATGCCAGCGTTTATGACATAATCCACGACCTCATGCACACGGTTCATCCATGCCGCATCGACTTTTCCATTATTGTCCATGTGAGGAAACCAAGTCACTGGCACACGGATGGCATTGAAACCGGCATTCCTCATCATTGTCATAAGCTCCGGCTTTGTCACTGGCTGTCCCCAATATGTCTCTGACTGCACAATGTCAGTCATCCTCGCACCATTGTTGGCATCCAAGGTGTTCCCCAGATTCCACCCAACTTTCATGTTCTTCACTGCTTCTGAAGCTGTCTCAAAATCTGCGTCTTGTGCCTTTGCGCAAATTATACTAAATGCCACCGACACCATTAATAAAAAATTCCTCATATCTTTTTGCCACTTTAATATAATCATGATGTTTATTTATATATTCAATACTTTGTCGTCTAAGCTCGGGTACACGCTCAGGATGTGACACAAGCTGTTCTATCTCATGGTACACACTCTCGTAATTAGGCTGTACATTGATGATAGGTCGGAGTTCTGTCTCATTGATTATCTCATAATTCTCCGGTTCCCCGCCACCTATACAGATCAACCCCCTCGACATTGCCTCCAATGGATTCATGGAAGGAGTGTAAGCATATAGCTGGTCAATAATGGCATCACATCCGCTCATAAGTTTAACGTAATCATTGAAAGGTACACTCTCGGCTTTAATCAGCTCCATCTTGTCCGGGTGTCTGCGCAAGACATCCTCTGCCGCGCGAAGCATTATGTCAGTACCTTTGTACACGGACCGTTCCTTATTGATTCCGATGAATATCCTTACTTTGTCATTCGTATCGGCAATCGTGATGTCTTTCTTTGGCTTTATGGGGAATGGAATGTATGTCAGCTTAGTGTCATCTAAGTATGGATGGTAACATGCCCAATATTCATATAATCCAGCTATGACACCCTGACATTTCTCTACCATATATTTATTAAACTCTCCCTGAGGTGTCCCAAGCCACTCTTTCCGTTGCGCCATAGCATCCTTGTCTGTACGCAACTCTTTACCGAAATTAAAGTCACTATAGCGTAAAGGGAAAGATGTGATATTCTCATGTACCCAATACCAGTCTTGTCCGTATGCGGCAAGGAAGAGTTTTTTGTTGTTTCTCCGCAAATACTCAAACGTCAGTCTTGTCCATCTTATCTTAAGCTCAAGGAACTTAGGGTTTATGAATTGAACGACATCATATCCTTTTAGCTTCGGTAAGATTTTGGCAAGGCGTAACATATATACAATGCCGCCCCATTTACCGTAGTCGTCACGCGTCAAATCTATGTCACGCGGGTAATTCTTCCAAAAGTCACCATTGCTAACTACGGTGACTTCATGTCCCAGGACTCTGAGCCCATCTGCCAGTGTCGCATGTACATTGCTATATTCTCCAATTAGGAGTATCTTCATTATTTCTTTATTTCTAATTCCTCTTATATGTAATAACCGGTAACAAGCAGTATTATTGTTCCCTCTTAACAATTGGCAACGTCCTTAATAATATTTTCCTTCCAATTTTTGTATGTATGAGTCGTCTGAACAACTGGTATTTTTGAGTATAGCTACGGTCGGGCAACGGATATAGACCTTTCTTTTGCAACCTTTCAATCCTTTTCTCCAACTGATGCTCAGAACGAGTAAAGATTATGATGTTGTAGATATAGTCCATTGTCAACTGGCACACTCTTCTTTGCAACGCACTCCGGTCGCCAGCAGGCAGGTTTGCGGAGAGTTGACTTAAATATGCTATGACATGTTCTGTGTCACTGAGACGTTTGACAAGCGCGCGTCTTGTCTTGTTATGTGTCACGGACTGCATGTTCTCACGGTAGTAATATGCACAAATATCAGTATAATATACTTTTTCTGCCCTAAGAAGCAGTTGTGGCGTAAACTGTTCGTCTTCTCCGAAAGCTATACCAGCAGTGAAACGCAAGTCTATAAGTGTTTTCTTTTGAAAAAGGTAGCCACAAACAGATGCCCTTACATTATGTTTACGCATGTACTCGCTTCCTGATAGCGGTCCTTCAAAAAGATACGGAGTGTCGACGTTGTTGTCTTGCGTCAGATTGAATAGCACCATATCAGGAACATGTTTCCGTGCGATGTCAACACAGTGATTATAACTGCCTGAAATAATACAATCGTCAGCATCAACAAATTGTATGTATGTGCCCGTAGCCATGGTAATCCCCCTGTTGCGCGCGGCGCTGACACCCGCATTTGGCTGTCGTAGGTATAGTATATGTCTCTCGTATTTCTCCAACTCACTGATAACACAAACATCTGAGCCATCATCAATAATGATAATCTCTCGTTCATCCTCTGCCAAATCAACGGAGAGAATACTATCCAAACACTCTTTCAATATGAATGCCGGCTCATTGTAGTAAGTGATGATAAAACTTACTAACGGTTGGCGATTGTCAGTATCTTGCATAAATATCTATAACCCAATATTTTCACTGTGAATAGTTTCATATATGTTCGTAACCAAGCTTGTGAGTCTGGCTTGATTCGTATGTCTGAGGCAGGAAACAGAATGTCCCCATTTAAACGGCAGACATCAATCTGGCGATTGACTATTGATTCCTCGTATAACGCAGAGTATTTGCGAAGGTTCTTTCTAACGTTGAGATGAGCCGACAGCAACTCTGTGACATCGGTAAGGCTGGCATTAGACGTTATACCGTTAGGATTGTCATAATAATAGTATAGTCCCTGCGATACAGTTGCCATAAGCCGACATTGCCTCAAAATAAGAGGCAACGTCCAAACATCCTCGTAATTTTTTCCTTTAGGAAATCTTATTTCATCAAAAAGCCGCCTTTTATATATTTTGTTCCAAGCATAACAATGCTCGTATGTCTTTGCGTTAATCCAGTAATCCTCAATGTTGTCATAGACCTTGTCGTCCAACCGCACCATACGTTGCCTATTGCTACCATAATATATATATGCGGGAAACTCTATCATATCATATTCTGGATGTTGCGACAGTATACTCATCAGTGTCTCGTACGTATGTGTGTCGACAGTGTCATCACTGTCTACGAAGGTGATGTAATCACCATGAGATAGGTCAATGCCCGCATTTCGTGCATCACTGAGTCCACCGTTTTGTTTATGTAGCACACTTATCCTGTTGTCTTTGGACGCATACTCATCACAAATGAAACCACTTTTGTCAGGTGACCCATCATCAACAAGTATTATCTCTAAGTTCCTGAATGACTGAGCTACAACACTGTCAAGACAGCGCCGTATTGTTTTCTCAACTTTATATACGGGTATGATTACAGATAATACCATTTTATATATTTGATGCAAAAGTAATAAAAAAAAATAACATCACAGTGTTTTGCCGTAAAAAAGAAAGCAAAAAATGAGAATGTGTTTGGTGCTTTAAAGATATTTTTTTATCTTTGCGTTGTCAAAGCATGGCAAATAATAAAATAACCTAAATATAATTATGGCAAAGATTAAGACAATCGGAATCCTGACTTCAGGAGGTGACGCGCCAGGAATGAATGCAGCGATACGAGCTGTGACGCGAGCAGGTATATATAATGGATTTAACATTAAGGCTGTATATCGTGGTTATGATGGTCTTGTGGCTGATGACATCAAGCCTTTTACGACTGAAAACGTAAGTGGTATAATCGGCTTGGGAGGAACAATCCTTAAGACAGCGCGCTCTACGGATTTCACGACAGAAGAAGGACGAAAGAAAGCCTACGAGAATCTTCTGAAAGAAAATATCGACGCCCTTGTTGTTATTGGTGGAAACGGCTCGCTGACCGGTGCGAGAATCTTCGCCCAGGAATATGACTTCTGCTGTATAGGATTGCCAGGGACAATTGACAATGACCTTTATGGCACAGATAACACCATCGGATATGACACTACGATGAACACTATCATGGAGTGTGTAGACAGGATTCGCGACACAGCACAAAGTCACGAGCGTATTTTCTTTGTTGAAGTAATGGGACGCGATGCCGGGTTCCTTGCCCAGAACAGTGCCATTGCATGCGGCGCGGAAGCCGCGATAATCCCAGAAGACTCCACAGATGTGGACCAATTAGCACGTTTCATGGAGCGTGGTATACGCAAATCAAAGAAAAGTTGCATTGTTATAGTCTCAGAGAGTCCCAAGTGTGGAGCACTTTACTATGCAGACCGCGTGAGAAATGAATTCCCAGACTATGATGTGCGCGTATCTATTCTGGGACACCTTCAACGAGGAGGCCGTCCTACCGCGCGTGACAGAATATTAGCCAGTCGCACTGGAGTAGGCGCCATTGAGGCTATAATTCAAGGGCAGCGAAATATTATGGTTGGAGTTCGTAACAATGAAGTTGTCTATGTACCCCTAAGTGAGGCTATTCGCAGCGACAAGCCATTTGATAGGAAACTGATAAAAGTGCTGGATGAGTTGAGCATATAATTATTCCATAGCAGTCTGCACTTGTGCGCAAATATCTTTTTTCGGCTATAAAATTCACATATTTCTTTGTGATGTTAAAAATATTTGCTATTTTTGCGGAGACAAAACCTAAATGTAATTTAATAATAATCTAAATAAAAAACAAGAACGCTTATGTCACAATTAAATGGACGCATCTCACAGATTATCGGTCCAGTTATCGATGTCTATTTTGACACAAAGGGCGAAGACGCTGAGAAGGTGCTGCCTAAAATCTATGAAGCTCTCCGAATTAAACGTCCGGATGGGAGTGACCTGATAGTAGAGGTTCAGCAACATATTGGAGAAGACACTGTCCGTTGTGTTGCAATGGATAATACAGACGGGTTACAGCGCGGATTGGAGGCGATTCCTGTAGGTTCTCCTATCCAAATGCCTGCAGGTGATCAGATTAAAGGTCGTATGCTGAATGTTATCGGACAGCCTATCGACGGAATGGAACAACTCGACATGAAAGGCGCATATCCTATACATCGGGAAGCTCCAAAATTCGAGGAACTCTCTACTCGTAAGGAAGTGCTAACCACCGGTATCAAGGTGATTGACTTGCTTGAACCTTATCTTAAAGGAGGAAAGATTGGACTTTTCGGTGGCGCAGGTGTAGGAAAGACTGTGCTAATCATGGAGTTGATTAATAATATCGCAAAAGGACATAATGGATTCTCTGTATTTGCAGGAGTGGGAGAGCGTACTCGTGAGGGTAATGACCTTATCCGTGAGATGATTGAGTCTGGCGTTGTACGTTATGGCGAGAAGTTCCAAAAAGCAATGGCAGAAGGAAAATGGGATCTGTCTTTGGTTGATCCTGAGGAACTAAAGAAGTCACAAGCAACACTTGTCTATGGTCAGATGAACGAGCCACCGGGAGCACGTGCCTCTGTAGCTCTTTCCGGACTTACTGTAGCAGAGACTTTCCGTGACAATGGTGGAAAGGATGGTGAAGCTGCAGACATCCTGTTCTTTATTGATAACATCTTCCGTTTCACTCAAGCAGGCTCTGAGGTGTCAGCCCTGTTAGGACGTATGCCATCGGCAGTAGGTTATCAGCCAACTTTGGCATCTGAGATGGGTGCCATGCAAGAGCGAATCACATCCACGAAAAACGGTTCTATCACCTCCGTGCAGGCAGTATATGTGCCAGCGGATGACTTGACAGACCCTGCGCCGGCAACTACTTTTACGCATTTGGACGCTACCACAGTGCTTGACCGTAAGATTACCCAGTTGGGAATCTATCCTGCTGTTGATCCTCTTGGCAGCACATCACGTATCCTTGACCCTCTAATCGTTGGCAAAGAGCATTACGAGTGTGCACAACGCGTAAAGCAGATCCTCCAGCATTATAATGAGTTGCAGGACATTATTGCGATTCTTGGTATGGATGAGCTTTCTGATGAGGATAAGCTTGTCGTTAATCGTGCCCGTAGAGTACAAAGGTTCCTTTCACAGCCATTTACTGTTGCGGAACAATTTACCGGCGTTCCTGGTGTGATGGTTTCGATAGAGGACACTATCAAGGGATTCAATATGATTCTCGACGGTGAGGTTGATGACTTGCCAGAACAAGCATTCCTCAATGTCGGAACAATAGAGCAAGCTATAGAGAAGGGTAAGAAACTCTTAGAGGCCGCAAAAGCATAGACACCTTATTATATTTAACATATGAGTCTGAATCTTAAAATAGTTTCACCTGAGAAAATAGAGTTTGACGGTAAGGTGGAGAGCGTCTTCGTTCCTGGTACACTTGGAGAATTTGAAATTCTCACAGGACATGCTCCTATTATATCTTCTCTTGAGAAGGGTAAGGTTGAATATATAACGAGTGAAGGCAGGGTTCAGTTAATGATACTTGGTGGATTCGTGGAGGTGAAAAAAGACAATGTGAGTTTGTGTGTGGAGATATAAGCTCTACCATTTGAATGCAAATGATTGATACAAAAGGAATTAGTAAACGCTTCCTAAAGCAGGAGTTAATGCTTTTCGTAGGGATGTCGCTCATCATATTAGTCATAATGAGGGTGTGGTTTCTTGACGAATTGCTTACTCCTTTGATTGTGAGTTTAGTCTTTTCAATGGCGATAGGATTAACAGATGCCTTAACATGGCGATATGTAGCTAAAAACCATGAGGAAAGTCTCCCCACATTTTATACGGCTGTGTCTGGAGGCCGTTTGCTTCTGGCATTGACAGTTATGCTGGTCTATTATATAGTCAATGGAAGCGACTCAATGCTGGTCTTCTTTTTGGTATTCATGGCATTCTATCTGATAGCACTGGCTCACCATGCGATATTTTTTGCCCATGTATCTAACCATTCATGATGAACTAACATATAGGATGAACGTAATAATGAAACAGATTAGATCAATATTATTTCTACTGATAATGACTTTCCTGCCTCTTCCCATATGGGCTGATGACACAGAAGAGAAGACAGAGGAATTGAATATTCCAGAGATTGTGCTTGAACATCTCTCGGATGCCTATGAGTGGCATATAGCCTCTTATGAGGGCAAACATCTGAGTATTCCGTTACCCATTATTATCCGTAGCTCAGATACCGGAAAATGGCATTTCTGTACAGCACATAGCCTGCCTGACAATTTCTTTTTCAACAAAGAGTATCATGGTAAGATATATGAGCGTATGCCTGACGGTAGTGAAGTGCGCCCTATTGATTTGAGCATTACTAAAACTGTTGCCCAAATCTGGATAGTGGCTATTATACTGATAGTTGTATTCTTGTCATGCGCTCGCTGGTACAAAAAGCGTGATGCCAAGAGTAATGCGCCTGGTGGGTTTGTCGGTGTAATGGAAATGTTTGTAATGATGATACATGATGACCTTATCAAATCCTCTATCGGAGAAAAGCATTATAAGACATATGCTCCTTATTTGCTTACCGTTTTCTTCTTCATCTTTACAACCAATATAGTTGGATTGATTCCCATTTTCCCAGGAGGAGCCAATGTTACAGGTAATATCAATATCACATTCTTCCTTGCTCTCTGTACCATGTTGGCAATAAATCTTTTTGCCAACAAAGAATACTGGAAGGAGATATTCTGGCCAGATGTGCCACTATTCTTGAAAGCATATCCAGCACCAATAATGCCTGTTATTGAGTTATTCGGTGTTTTCACTAAGCCTTTCGCTCTTATGATCCGTCTCTTTGCCAATATGATGGCAGGTCATGCAGTGATACTTAGCTTCACATGTGTAATCTTCCTCGGTTGGTCCATGGGAGTAGGATATGGTTTAGGCTTGAACATCTTTAGCATCATCATGCTTCTCTTCATGAATTTGTTGGAAGTTCTTGTTGCATTTGTTCAGGCTTATGTCTTTACAATGCTCAGTGCTGTGTTTATAGGATTAGCACACAAAGAGCATGAACACTAAAAATATCATTTTACGAAAAAACAAAGATAATATATTAATTAAAAACTTAAAACATTAAAGATTATGATTTCATTAACAATTTTGGCCGCTGAGGGTCTGGCACAGCTGGGTTGCGGTCTTGGAGCTGGTATTGCAACAATTGGTGCAGGTTTAGGAATTGGAAAAATCGGTGGTAGTGCCATGGATGCTATTGCCCGTCAGCCAGAAGCAACAGGTAAGATTCAGACAAACATGATTCTTACATCTGCTTTTGTCGAGGGTTGTGCTCTCTTTGCTATTGCAGCTTGTGCGTTCTTAATTAAATAAGTTATTTATAAAAAACAATAGCTAATGGATTTCAGTAAACTGCCGGCAATCCTTACACCTGACTTAGGACTATTGTTCTGGATGCTTTTGGCGTTTGCCGTTATATTCTTCGTTCTCGTTAAATATGGATTCCCCGCCATTATCAATATGGTTGATGAGAGGAATAAATATATAAATGAGAGCCTGAAGAAGGCACATGAGGCGTCAGAGCGTTTGGAAAATATAAAGCAAGAAGGTGAAGC
Organism: uncultured Prevotella sp.; assembly: GCA_905236455.1. Taxonomy (GTDB): domain Bacteria; phylum Bacteroidota; class Bacteroidia; order Bacteroidales; family Bacteroidaceae; genus Prevotella. The sequence goes on from CAJOPT010000004.1 coordinate 17,551, forward strand.
GATTCTTCAGGAGGCACGTGAGAAACAAGCGCTGATTTTAAAAGAAGCTGCTGAGACACGTGACACAATGGTGGAGAAAGCTCAGGAAAAGGCTCGTCAGGAAAGCTCCCGTCTGTTAGAGGATGCCAAGATGCAAATTGCGGCAGAAAAGCAAAATGCAATCAGGGATATCCGTTCTCAAGTAGCTGAGCTTTCTATACAGATTGCGGAGAAAGTTCTTCGTGATAAGCTTTCTTCTGATGCTGCGCAAATGGAAATGATTGACAGACTACTGGATGAGATCTCTGTTGATACGAAAAAGGAATAATCAATTATGGACATAGGTGTAATATCGGTTCGCTATGCTCGCGCACTATTAAAAAGTGCGGAAGAGGCAAAAAATGAGGCGAAGGTGTACGCGGATATGCAAGTCCTTGCAGAAAGCTATCTCCGTGTCACTGAACTGCGGTTTACGATAGACAACCCTATGCTTGCCAAAGACAAGAAAGAGTCACTGCTTAAGACGGCATGTGGTAAAAACGCAACCGAACTTACTCAGCGTTTTATACATCTTGTCCTCGAAGAAGGTAGGGAGAGCGCACTGCAGTTCATGGCTAATTCGTATATCACGCTTTACCGCCAACAGAAAAATATCATCCGTGGTAGATTGATTACTGCCGCTGCTGTTTCCCCTGCCACTGAGCAGAAAATGAAGCAGATGGTGGAAAGCAAAACTAAAGGTACTGTGGAGTTCCAGACGGAAGTTAATCCAGATATAATTGGTGGTTTTATTCTCGAATATGGAACTTATAGGATGGATGCAAGTGTCAAGTCAAACTTGAAGCGCATTCTCACAGAATTAAAGAAATAAAATTAAAAAGTAAGATGTCAGATAAAATAAAACCAAGTGAAGTGTCAGAAGTACTGCTTCAACAACTCCGTGGCATTAATGAAACTGAGAAGTTTGATGAAGTAGGTACCGTCCTTACCGTCAGTGACGGTGTAGCACGTATCTATGGATTACGTAATGCCGAAGCAAATGAGTTGATAGAGTTTGAGAATGGCACCATGGCGATTGTGATGAACTTGGAGGAAGACAATGTCGGTTGTATCCTTCTTGGTCCTACATCGGGCATTAAAGAAGGACAGGTTGTCAAACGTACTCATCGTATTGCTTCTATACGCGTCAATGACAATATGTTAGGACGTGTGATTAATCCTTTGGGTGAGGCTATAGATGGCAAGGGTGACATTGATCTTAAAGACTCTTTTGAGATGCCACTTGACAGAAAAGCTCCAGGTGTAATCTATCGTCAGCCTGTAAAAGAACCTCTTCAAACAGGTCTGAAGGCTGTAGACTCAATGATTCCTATAGGACGAGGACAGCGAGAGCTTATTATCGGTGACCGTCAAACAGGTAAGACAGCTATTGCTGTAGATACTATTATTAATCAAAAGAGCTTTTATGAAGCAGGTGAGCCTGTTTATTGTATCTATGTGGCAATAGGTCAGAAAGCCTCTACTGTAGCAGCACTTGTCCAAAGTCTTAAGGAACATGGTGCCTTACCTTATACCATTATTGTAAGTGCAACAGCGGCAGATCCTGCAGCAATGCAGTATTACGCACCTTTTGCAGGAGCTGCAATCGGAGAGTATTTCCGAGATAGAGGTTATCCTGCTTTGGTTGTGTACGATGACCTTTCAAAGCAAGCTGTCGCTTATCGCGAAGTATCATTAATCCTCCGTCGCCCTTCAGGACGCGAAGCTTATCCTGGTGATGTGTTCTATTTACATTCACGTCTATTGGAGCGTGCCGCAAAGATAAACGAGCAGCAGGAAGTAGCTGAGCAGATGAATGACTTACCTGCGTGCATGAAGGGACATGTACGTGGTGGCGGCTCACTTACAGCCCTCCCAATTATTGAGACACAGGCTGGTGATGTATCTGCATATATTCCGACAAATGTAATCTCAATTACAGATGGTCAGATATATCTTGAGTCTGATCTCTTTAACCAAGGTTTCAGACCAGCAATCAATGTAGGTATTTCTGTATCACGTGTTGGAGGTTCCGCACAAATCAAGTCAATGAAAAAAGTAGCTGGTACACTTAAGATTGATCAGGCTCAGTATAGGGAGTTGGAGTCTTTCTCAAAGTTCTCTAGCGACATGGATGCGGTTACCGCAATGACTCTTGACCGTGGTCGAAAGAATAATCAGCTACTTATTCAGCCACAATATAGTCCAATGCCTGTTGGTGAGCAGATTGCCATTTTATATTGTGGTGTACATGGATTAATGCATAATGTCCCAGTTGATAAAGTTCGTGAGTGTCAGGATGCGTTCTTAGACAAGATGCGCAATACTTATTCAGACACAATCGCCACACTTGGCTCTGGAAAACTTTCAGAAGAAGTTACCACTACCATTGAGAAGGTGATGGAAGATATTGCAGGACAGTATAAATAAAATTGCCTATGCCAAGTTTAAAGGAAATAAAGACAAGAATCGCAAGTGTCAACTCCACTCGCAAAATCACTAGTGCAATGAAGATGGTTGCTTCAAGTAAGCTCCATCACGCACAGGTGATGATTGAGAATATGCTTCCATATGAAACGATGTTAGAACATATCCTCAAGACTTTTCTTGCCAGTGAAGCCGACGCCACGACAGTATTCAGTCTGGAGCGTCCTGTCAAGAGGATTGCCCTTGTTGTCTATAGTTCGAATAGTTCTTTATGTGGTGGCTTTAACGCAAACATCATAAAGATGATGACTCAGACAATAGAAGAATACAAACATCTTGGCAAAGAGAATATTATTATCTATCCGATAGGGCGAAAGGTCGCAGAGAAAGTCAATAAGCTTGGTTTTTCCTCAGGTGGTGACTTTACGGATTTGGCAGATAAGCCTTATGTGGCAAAATGTATTGAAATCGCACAAGAACTTGGAAAGAAATTTGTTGATGGCGAGATTGACAAGGTGGAAATGATATATCATCATTTCAAAAGTGCCGGCAGTCAGATTCTTACAAGGAAGACATTCCTTCCAATTGATATTACCGAAGAGCTAAATACTGATAAAGAACGTGATTTAACATCAAACATTGTCACTAAAAAGGCTCAGGATTATCTAAAAAAGAATCAGCAGAAAAAAGAACGTGAGAAGGTTGACGTTAAGCCCTTAGCTGACATCTTTATAGTAGAACCTGACATGGATACAGTTCTTTCGCAACTCATTCCGAAACTAGCTCATCTAATGCTTTATACAGCCGCCCTAGACAGTAATGCCTCAGAACATGCTGCACGTATGGTTGCAATGCAGACGGCTACTGATAATGCAGATGAATTATTAAGGCAACTTAACTTGCAGTACAACAAGTCCCGTCAGCAAGCAATCACTAACGAGCTTCTTGATATTGTCGGAGGATCTGTAAATAACTAATAGTTATTTTACGCGGACTAATCTATAAATAAATTGGTGGAAAGATACTAATGTGTATCTTTCCACCAATTTGTTTGTATTTTTGCTTCAACAACCATACTATTTAAAGTGGGATCACTTATCGTTATACCACAGAAAGTATTAATCGGAAAAGTACGTTCTGTTGAGCTATAATAAACAGTATATATAAATGGTGTTGCGACTGCTTTGACTACAATATCGCTAAGTTTTGCTCTGACTTGTGAGCAAAGATTTTCATCAGGACACAAGTGAGATACATAGTCATAGAAATCATAAAACACCGTCTCGTTATATCCATCAAGTTTCTGGATTTCTGATAGTTTTGAGTTATCTATAGAATAACGATTGTTGATTGTTTTCATCAACGATACAACATTTGCGGTCTCTTTACAGTTTATTGCGGAAAGTGTGCCATAAGGATATTCATATTCTTGGTAAAAAGTCAGAAACTCATCACAGATCTTCTGGTAGTCTGGATTCTCTGACGACAGGTATTTCCAAACTTTGTTATATGGCAACCCAACACTCATGATTTCAGATGTTGAAGCTATAAGATAGTCTGATACATAACGCAAATCATAAGCTGTCTCAATATTTGCCATATAACAATCATCAAAACAGATATAATCCAGGGTTTGAATATCAGATTTTCTGATGCCCTCTGCCAATTCTGTAATATTTGCCTGTGTACCTCTAGTCGAACCACCATAGGCTCTTTTGGGGGCAGAAACTTTTGTTCCTTCTTGTGGGGTAATACCCTTAGGAAGCCATCCTGAGCCATGAGCACCAATAATCATGGAGTAATTTGGGGTAGGGGAGGCTGAATAAGCATCGTTAAGTACGGTTTTTATACCGTCTTCTGTTACCACCGACTGTCTGTAATATTTCTTTAACGTGTCACGAACACAACTGCCATTAACATATTTCACTTCAAACATTGTCGCATTATTATAAGTTGAAGCAATGTAAACCAATAAGCGAGTTGTCCCTAACCCTCCTTGTTCCTTTATTGCATTCTCCACACTTTGAACATTTTGCTCAAGTCTCCTTGTAAGACTTCCAGATGTACTTTGATCCGTACCTGTCCATGGGAGATACATTAGTACTGTATTAGTCGTATAGACCTTTTCTGGTTCTGGTTCATCACTATTCCTACATCCTGTAAAAACAGTTAACAACAGCGTTATGACCAATAACGGATTTCTCATACAAATAACTCTATACCTTCAATTTCTTAAGTTCACTTATCGTTTCTTTTAATGAAGAAATCTTTTCAAGAGAGTCATGCTCCTTTTTGCGCTCCATCTCAACAACAGCTTCTGGAGCATTAGCAACAAAACGTTCATTAGATAACTTCTTACGTACCCCGATAAGAAAACCTTCAAGGTGTTTCAATTGAGCCTCAGCTTTTATGAGCTCTGACTCAATATCAATCATGTCACCAAGGGGAACCGCATATTCGCTTGTATCTACCATAAAGGCAGATGCATCGCTTGTTTTCTCTGCAACAACTGCTATATCAGTCAGATTAGCCATCTTACTAATCACAGCATCATAGGCTTTATAATGATTCTCACCTATGACTTGCAATTTAAGTGATTCTTTCGGTGCAATATTCTTTTGACTTCTTACCATGCGGACTCCGCTAACTATCTGCTTCATATGATCAATGTCAGCGATAAGCTTTCTGTCGTCCATCGACGATGTTGCCATCTCAAGTTTCTCACACATGATACTCTCTCCTGCTTTGCGCTCATATAAAGCTTGCCATAACTCCTCAGTAATGAAAGGCATGAATGGATGCAGCATCTTCAGCAATATATCAAAATATCGCAAAGTATCATCATAAGTCTTCTTGTCGATAGGCTGGGGCTTGCCATCAATATAGGCAGGTTTAACCATTTCGAGATACCAACTGGAGAATTCGTCCCAGAACAACTTATAGACTACCATCAATGCCTCAGAGATACGATATTTAGAGAAAAGATCTTGCAACTCTTCATTTGCCTGTTTCAGTTTTGCCTCAAACCAAACCGTGGCTGTTTTACATGCCTCTGGTTGCGCATTGTCTGCAACTGTCCAACCTTTTACAAGACGGAATGCATTCCATATTTTATTGTTAAAGTTACGTCCTTGTTCACAAAGATTTTCATCAAACAGTATATCGTTTCCCGCAGGAGCTGAAAGCATCATGCCCATACGCACACCGTCAGCACCAAACTTATCTATCAACTCAATAGGGTCTGGAGAATTACCGAGGGACTTAGACATCTTTCTCCCCAGTTTATCACGTACAATACCTGTAAAATAAACATTCTTAAACGGAATCTTACCGGTATACTCTTCGCCTGCCATAATCATTCGGGCTACCCAGAAGAAAATAATATCTGGTCCTGTCACGAGGTCAGAAGTCGGATAATAATAGCTAATTTCCTCATTGTCTGGATTATTTATGCCATCAAACAGTGAAATTGGCCATAGCCACGACGAGAACCAAGTGTCTAAAGCATCTTCTTCCTGATGAAGATCAGATATTTGCAGGGATTCATTTCCACTAGCCTTGCGAGCTAACTCCAAAGCCTTTTCTGGAGTCTCAGCTACTACAAACTTCTCTTCAGCACATTTGGTACCTACAATTGCGTTATCTTTTACAACCTGCGAATCATCTGAATAATAATATGCCGGAATGCGATGTCCCCACCACAACTGTCGTGATATACACCAATCCTGAATGTTTTCCAGCCAGTTCTTGTATGTATTTACATACTTTTGTGGATAGAACTTCATTTCTCCATTAAGCACTGGAGGAAGTGCTATATCTGCAAAGTGTTGCATCTTTAGGAACCACTGTAGTGAGAGACGCGGCTCAATGGCTGTGTCTGGGTTACGCTCAGAATAGCCAACCTTGTTGGTATAATTTTCAATGCGCTCCATAAGCCCAGCTTCTTGCAAGTCCTTAGCTATCTGCTTGCGACAGTCGAAACGATCCATGCCAACATATAGGGTACTTTGATCAGAAATAGTACCATCCGCATTAAATATATCTATAGTTTCCAGGTTGTGAGTCTTTCCTAACATATAATCATTAGTGTCATGTGCAGGAGTAACTTTAAGGCAACCTGTACCAAATTCTATATCTACATAACGATCTTCTATAACAGGTATTACACGTCCTACCAGCGGAACAATTACTTTGCGTCCCTTTAGCCATTGATTCTTAGGATCCTTTGGATTAATACACATGGCAGTATCACCCATAATTGTCTCAGGACGCGTAGTGGCAACTACGGCATAGTAGCCATGATCGTCTTTGTGAATTACATTACCAGCTTGCTCCAGTTCTACTTGATTCTCCAACTGATTCAAATTATCCACATAATATTTTAGGTGATACAGATGACTTTGTTCTTCACGATAAATGACTTCCTCGGTAGAGAGAGCTGTCAGTGCCTTTGGGTCCCAGTTCACCATACGAAGTCCACGGTATATGAGACCTTTATTATACAAATCAACAAATACTTTGATAACGCTTTTTGAACGTGTCTCATCCATTGTAAATGCTGTGCGATCCCAGTCACAACTTGCTCCTAAACGCCGCAATTGCTTCAAAATGATACCTCCATGCTCATGAGTCCAGTCCCACGCATGTTCCAAAAACTGTTCACGAGTTAAGTCATGTTTCTTAATACCCTCACCAGCAAGCTTCTTCACAACTTTTGCCTCTGTTGCTATCGAAGCATGGTCTGTGCCAGGCACCCAACATGCATTCTTTCCATCCATTCGAGCGCGGCGCACAAGGATGTCCTGAATCGTATTATTTAACATGTGTCCCATATGGAGCACACCCGTTACATTAGGTGGGGGTATAACTATAGTATAAGGTTCACGTCCATCGGGTTTACTACTAAAAAGTTTGTTGTCCAACCAATATTGGTACCATTTAGATTCCACTTGTTGTGGATCATACTTAGTCGCTAATTCCATTATATTATATTTCTTATTATATTTTCATTTATTAAAACTGCAAAGTTACACAAAATTGCGTGCAGAACAAAAAAATAATTTATTTTTTACGCTTAGATCACCTCAAAACTGTTCTAAATCAGTTCCTTTCATCCGGGAAAGGATATAAAATAACCTAAGAATTCTATGAATTAAACTCACTTAGTTCTAACCACCGCATAACTTTTATATCCAATTCCTCTTTTAATTTGGGGAGACGTATACTATTTGTTGTAAGTTCATCTACAGAAAGTGTACCACTACATAGTAAATCTTCAATTTGTTTCTGTTCTTCTTCTAAAAGGTTTATATCATTTTCCAATTGCTCATATTCACGTTTTTCCTTATATGTCATTTTCCTCTTTGAAGGCTGAGTGACAGAAGTAGAGCTTGGTATTGGGGCTATATTATGCTTCTTCTTTATATTCTCTTTATCTGTTTTCTGTTCCTCTTTTGTTTTAAGACTATTCCAAGTGCGGTATTGCGTATAATTCCCAGGAAAATCTTTAATTTTACCATGTCCCTTAAAGACTAATAAGTGATCTACTATTTTATCCATAAAATACCGGTCATGGCTTACTACAATAACACATCCTGGAAAGTCTTGCAAATATTCCTCTAAGATTTGTAGAGTCTGTATGTCCAAATCGTTTGTTGGCTCGTCGAGTACGAGAAAATTAGGATTCCGTAACAATACTGAACATAAGTGAAGTTTACGTTTTTCTCCTCCGCTAAGCTTATAAACGTAATTATTTTGTTGTTCTTGGGTAAATAGGAAATGTTGTAGAAATTGTGAAGCGGAAACATGTTTGCCTCCACCGATGTCGATATATTCAGCAATATCCTTTATGATATCAATAACTTTCTGATCATCTCGGAATTGAATACCTTCTTGTGAGAAATACCCAAAACGTACAGTCTCGCCAATATCAAATTTTCCTTTGTCGAGGGGTTCGATTCCTAACAATAGCTTAATAAAGGTTGATTTACCTGTACCGTTACTACCGACAATGCCCATTTTCTCAAAACGAGAAAAATTATAGTAGAAATCGTCTAATATGACATTATCGCCAAAAGCCTTACTAACATACTGACATTCAAATATTTTAGAGCCAATATAAACATTACGCGACTTCAAGCGCATCTGACGTTCTTCCATTCGTTGCTTTGCTATTCTCTCCAGATCATAGAATGCCTCCTCCCGATATCGGGCTTTATGTCCCCTTGCCTGTGGCATTCTGCGCATCCATTCAAGTTCTGACCTGTAAAGATTGTTTGCCCTGGCAATCTCTGCACGCTTATTATCTAAACGAGCCTGTCTTTTTTCAAGAAAATATGAGTAATTCCCACGATAAGTAAATAATGCTTGGTCATCAAGTTCAAGAATAATGTTACAAATACGATCAAGAAAAAAGCGGTCATGTGTTACCATAAGCAATGTTTTGTTGCCACGTGTGAGATATCCTTCCAACCACTCAATCATTTCGATATCAAGGTGATTAGTGGGCTCATCCAAAATAAGGAAGTCTGGTTCTGTAATAAGTACATTCGCCAGTGCAACACGCTTTTGCTGTCCTCCTGACAATTGTCCCATTTCCTGTGTCAGGTCATTGATTTTCAGCTGAGTAAGAATCTGTTTAGCTTTAAGTACCCGTTCCTCATCGCCTTTATGATTAAAGCATGCGTCCAGAACACTATCAGAAGGATTGAATACGGGAGTCTGTTCAAGAAATGATATCCGTAAATTGTTTCGATATACAATTTTACCAGAATCGTAACCTTCCATACCCATAAGAATGGATAGTAGCGTGGATTTCCCAGTCCCATTACGCGCTATAAGTCCAACTTTTTGTCCTTCAGATATGGAAAAGGATATGTTGTTGAACAACACTTGCGCTCCAAATGTCTTTGTAAGATTTTGGACATCGAGATATGGAATGTTTGGCATTGGGATTCGTTTCTGACTAAATGAAAATGATGAATAAAAATTCATCCCTCATTTTCCATTACATGATTCAATATATTCTAGTAATTCTTGACGTCCTAACTTACTCTCAGAGCTCGTAATAAAATACGGAGGCAGTTCTTCCCATCGATCCATCATAGCATTAAGCCATTTCTCCACATTTATTTTAATTTTCTGGGAAGATAACTTGTCAGCTTTTGTAAAAACAATGGAAAATGGTATACGGCTTTCACCAAGCCAATCAATAAACTCACGATCTATTTTCTGTTGTTCATGACGGATGTCAATTAGAACAAAGACATTTATTAATTGTGATCTCATCAATAGATACTGTGAAATCATCTGCTCAAGCTTATTCTGTATACTTTTTGACTGCTTGGCATAGCCATATCCTGGTAGATCAACTAAATACCATTCGTTATTGATGATAAAATGATTAATAAGGAGGGTCTTGCCAGGAGTTGATGAGGTCTTGGCAAGACCCTTTTTATTACAAAGCATATTAATCAAACTCGACTTACCTACATTTGAGCGTCCAATGAAAGCAAACTCCGGTTTATTATCTTTCGGACACTTCGATAATGTGGGGGAAGAGAGTGAAAAAAAAGCCGTTTTTATTTCCATTTATTTTTATTTTGATCATAAATCACAATCACCATGCAAAAAGTGGATAATCCTTCATCGTAAGATTAACCTTCTCTCTGACACTGCTGATAACCTTATCATCTTCTGGAGAGTTCAACACTTGCTCTATAAGCTCTGCAATAAGGATCATCATATCTTCCTTGGCACCACGCGTGGTAATGGCTGCTGTTCCCAAGCGTATACCTGATGTCTGGAATGCAGAACGACTGTCAAAAGGAACCATATTTTTATTTGCTGTAATATCAGCGGCAACAAGAGCATTTTCCGCTATTTTTCCAGTTAGGTTCGGGTATTTTGACCGTAAGTCCACAAGCATTGAGTGATTATCAGTTCCGCCACTGACAATGTCAAAGCCACGTCTGATAAGCTCGTTAGCTAGTACAGATGCATTCTTCTTTACCTGTTGCGCATATTCTTTCCATGCAGGAGAAAGATTCTCTTTAAATCCTACAGCCTTGGCTGCAATGACATGCTCAAGTGGACCGCCTTGCTGTCCTGGGAACACAGCTGAGTTTATTAAGGAACTCATCTTGCGAACTTCGCCTTTCTTTGTGGTTAATCCCCATGGATTATCAAAATCTTTTCCTAAAAGGATAATACCACCACGTGGACCACGTAGTGTTTTGTGTGTGGTTGATGTTACAATATGAGCATACTTCAAAGGATTATCAAGTAAGCCTGCGGCAATGAGTCCTGCCGGGTGTGCCATATCTATCATCAAAAGAGCACCAACCTCATCTGCTATTTTTCTCATTCGAGCATAATCCCACTCACGACTATATGCAGAACCGCCACCTATTATAAGTTTCGGTTTATATTGGTGGGCAAGATTCTCCATCTCATCATAATCAACACGTCCTGTTTCTTTATTAAGATTGTATCCAACAGGCTTGTAAAGAATACCAGATGTATTAACGAGTGAGCCGTGAGACAGATGACCGCCATGGTCAAGATTTAATCCCATAAACACATCACCTGGCTTAAGTACCGTTAACAGGACGGCAGCATTTGCCTGTGCTCCTGAATGTGGTTGGACATTGGCGTATTCAGCTCCAAAGAGCTTGCATACGCGGTCTATGGCTAACTGCTCTACTTGGTCTACGACCTGGCAACCACCATAATAGCGATGCCCAGGATAACCCTCCGCATACTTATTTGTCAAGTATGAGCCCATAGCCTCCATAACCTGGTCACTAACAAAATTCTCACTGGCGATAAGCTCAATACCTTTTAATTGCCGCTGATGCTCTCGCTCAATTAAGTCGAAAATTTGCTGATCTCTTTCCATTGTTATTATTTGTTTTAATGTAAAATACCTTATGGTTTGCAAAGATACAAAAAAATCAAGGAAGAGAAAAGAAAATAAAAATAAAATGAGTTTTATTTTGTATTTCACACGCTTAATTGTATCTTTGCAAGATGTTTAAAGAATTTATAATGATATTTTAAAGACCTAAAATAAAAGATTAATAAGATTATGTCCAAAAGAAATATTTCCAAAAATATAAACAAAGGAGCAAGAAAGAGAAAGAAGAAAGCTTATACTATTTATTTTTTACTATTTATTCTATTTGTTATTGCAGTTACCCTTGCTTGTTTCCTCTTCACTCCAATGGCAAAAGGGGATACTAAGACTGTATATATTGATACCGATGATGATATTGATTCTGTATATACAAAGATGCAATCTTTATCGACAGCTCATAGTATGCAAGTATTCAAATGGTTGACAGATATTTCTGGATATGCAAATAACATACATACTGGAAGATATGAGTTTGGAAGCAAAGGTGCACTTCAGATATTTCGCAAAATGCGTAATGGCTCACAGGATCCGTTGCATCTTACGATTAATTCAGTTAGAACTGTCGACAGACTGGCGCAGGATGTCAGTAAGCGTATGATGTTTGGTAAAGAAGATTTACTAAATGCATTAAAAGATAGTATCACATGCAAGAAATTCTCACGTAAACCGGAAACTATTGTTGCCATGTTTATACCAAACACCTACGATATCTACTGGGACATCTCCGTAGAAAAATTCTTAGAACGAATGCATAAAGAATCTGATCGGTTCTGGAACGAAGACCGCAGAGAAAAAGCTAAAAATGCAAATCTTTCACCTGACGAAGTAATGATATTGGCAAGTATCGTAAATGAGGAAACCGCTGTGGAGAAAGAGATGCCGATGGTTGCAGGAATGTATATCAATCGACTTCACAAAGATATGCTTCTACAAGCAGATCCAACTGTTAAATTTGCCACACAGAAATTTGAAGCACGACGTATATATAACTCTATGCTTAAAATTGACAGTCCCTATAATACTTACAGGTATAAGGGCTTACCTCCTGGACCAATATGTATTCCCTGTATAGCGGCAATAGAAGCTGTTTTGAACTATACCCACCATGACTATATCTTCATGTGTGCGAAGGAAGACTTTAGCGGAACCCATAATTTCGCTCGCACATACCAAGAGCATCAAGCTAATGCTGCCAAATATGCAAAGGCTCTAAATAACAGAGGAATTCATTAATTTAATGCAAAAAATGATTCACGAATACCAAATAAGAGTCTTGCCTGAGCGGGCTTTTGACGAACAAAGCCTACTTTCCTATGTGGCACAAGAAAAAGGTATTGATGCCCGTACCATAAAACATATTCGCATATTGAAGCGTTCTGTTGACGCCCGTCAGCGCACTATATATATAAATATGAAAGTACGCATATATGTCAATGAAATGCCACAAGACGACGCATATGTGCCTACGATATACCATGATGTCAGCGACAGACCTCAAGCTATTGTCGTTGGAGCAGGTCCTGGAGGATTGTTTGCAGCTCTGCGACTTATAGAATTAGGCATAAAACCTATAGTTATTGAGCGAGGAAAAAATGTTCATGACAGAAAAAAAGATTTGGCTTTGATTAGCAAGACACAAACATTAGATCCAGAGAGTAACTACTGTTTTGGAGAGGGTGGGGCTGGAGCCTATTCTGATGGAAAACTATATACTCGCAGCAAGAAACGTGGTAATACAGATAAGATCCTAAATGTATTTTGTCAACATGGTGCCCCTTTAGCAATACTATCTGATGCCCATCCCCATATAGGAACAGATAAGCTACCGAAAGTTATTGAAAATATGCGCAATACTATATTGCGTTATGGAGGAGAAGTACACTTTCAAACAAAGATGACACAGTTAATAATTGATTATTCATCAACATTGAAAGGTAACTCTTCTGGTCGAGTAATAGGTGTTGTGGCTGAGAAAAAATCAGATTTCAACTCTCAACTTTCTAATACACTTGAGTTGCGGGGGCCGGTAATTTTGGCAACAGGACATTCTGCGCGTGACATTTACCGTTATCTGGTAGAGACAAATATTAATGTCGAGGCAAAGGGAATAGCTGTAGGCGTGCGACTTGAACACCCATCAAAACTTATAGACCAGATTCAATACCACAACAAGCAGGGAAGGGGAAAATATCTTCCCGCTGCAGAATACTCATTTGTAACCCAAGCAGATGGGAGAGGTGTGTATTCTTTTTGCATGTGTCCTGGAGGATTTGTAATCCCTGCTGCTACTGGACCAGAACAAATAGTAGTTAATGGCATGTCACCATCAAGTCGCAGGACGCAATGGAGTAACAGTGGTATGGTTGTAGAGATAAGGCCAGAAGACTTGCCTGCATACCAAGAACAAGGAATTGACGAATCACCATTAAAAATGATGTTTTTTCAAGAAGAATTGGAACGAATAACATGGCAACAAGGAAATCGTAAACAAATAGCACCTGCACAACGCATGGCAGATTTTGTTAATAACCGATTATCATACGATCTTCCAAAAAGTTCTTATGCGCCGGGGCTGATATCGAGCCCTCTACATTTTTGGTTACCAATAAATATCACAAAACGTTTACAGGAAGGATTTAAAACATTTGGTAGGAATGCTCATGGATTCCTTACTAATGATGCCGTGATTATAGCTGTTGAGACTCGTACAAGCTCACCTGTACGCATTTTGCGAGACAAAGAAACGCTACAACACATTTCTATAGAAGGGCTATTCCCTTGCGGTGAAGGGGCAGGGTATGCCGGTGGCATTGTTAGTGCAGGTGTTGATGGTGAACGTTGCGCTGAGGCATGCCAAACATACATGACAACATTTTAGTATATTGCAAAAATAATTATAAAAAATACCTATCATGAATAGAATTAACACATTACTGGCTGTTTTTATTATGATATTTTCATCGGTATCATACCTTGTTAAAGCACAACCGCGTGAAATTATTTCTCTAAATAGCAATTGGCATTTTGCCTTAGGCGACGCATCAAACATGGAAAAAGACTACACTCACGGAACCGAATATTTTACATATCTTGCAAAGGCTTCTTCTGCAGATCACAACCGTGGACCTGCCTGGGAAAAATTTGACGATACTTCATGGAAAATTGTGAATTTGCCACATGATTGGGTCGTAGATCTTCCATACTCTTCAGAGGCAAGTCATAGCCATGGCTATAAGCAGGTCGGATGGCGATATCCTCAAAACAATGTTGGATGGTATCGTTATTGTTTGTCTTTGCCAAAAGAAGACGAAGGGAAGTATATTGCCATTAAGTTCGAAGGTATTTTCCGTGATGCAGAAGTATTTTGTAATGGCTTTTATTTAGGTCATGAACGTAGCGGTTATGCCACTCAGACATATAATCTTACCGAATATTTGAATTATGGCGGAGATAATATTATTACGGTAAGATGTAATGCATCAACAGAGGAAGGATGGTATTATGAAGGTGGAGGTATATACAGGAATGTATGGTTAATAAAAACATCTCCTATACATTTGATTTCAGATAAGGTTTATTATGAAACAATAATAGAAGATGGACGGACGACCTTAACTGCACATGCTGAAGTTGACAATCCGTCAGGAGAGAGTTATACCATTGAGCACTCTCTTAGTGATGCTACTGGTGAAAAGATAGTGTCATTCACGGCTTCAACTGTTATAACACAACCTCAAATGTGGTCTATAGAAAATCCATATCTTTACACATTAACAACACATCTATTTGACTCTAAAGGTCATCTATGTGATGAAGTTAAGACAAAGGTAGGTATAAGAAAGATTGTATTCAGTAATGAGCATGGACTGCTACTCAACGGAAAACCAATAGAGCTGAAAGGCTCTAATCTTCATCTTGATCATGCTGGAACAGGTGTGGGTATTCCAGACGGATTATGGGTGTATAAAGTAAAAAAAATGAAAGAATTAGGGAGCAATGCTATTCGCTGTTCACATAATCCTGCAAGTCCAGCTATGCTTGACGTATGCGATTCTCTCGGCATGTTGGTTATTGACGAGAACCGCCTAATGGGTACTAATTCTGAACATTTAGGATTGCTTCAACGTATGATAGAACGTGACCGCAACCATCCATGTGTCATTCTATGGAGCATTGGCAATGAGGAATGGGCAATAGAAAGTGGTGAGAAAGGTGAGAAAATTGCCCGTAAGATGTCTGATTTTGTACATAATATTGATCCGACACGCCTTACCACATACGGCAATTCTGGCGGTTTTGGGTTGGTGAAGAATGTAGATATACATGGATATAACTATATCATACAGAATGACGTACAAAACCGCAAACGACAGTATCCAGACTGGTTCATCATTGGTACTGAAGAAACCAGTGGGTGTGGTACCCGTAATGTATATTGGACAGACGATAATAAAGGATGGATGAAGTCTATAAATTATGCTGGTGAAGAACGCTCTAACAATGAAAAGAACGTTATAGAGCGCGGTTGGAAATTTTATACAGAAAATCCATGGGCAGGAGGATTATTTTATTGGACAGGTTTTGACTATCGTGGGGAACCCAATCCTATGAAATGGCCAGCAACCGGCTCTCAGTTCGGTATACTTGACTATTGTGGATTCCCAAAAGATGAGGCTTATTACCTTAGATCTTGGTGGACAGATGAGCCAGTACTCCATATATTCCCCCACTGGAATCTAAAAGGACATGAAGGCGATACAGTGGAGGTATGGGCGTATTCTAACTGTGACGAGGTGGAACTTATACAAGACGGGAAGTCCTTAGGTAAGAAAAAGATGCCACGTAATGGTCATCTCGAATGGAATACAATCTATAAGCCGGGTAAATTGACTGCTAATGGATATAATAAGGGGAAAAAGATTCTTACAAAACGGATAGAGACAACTGGCGAAGCTACAAAGGTTAGTCTTCAGACACCGAAGAATTGTATCCATAATGACGGCAAAGACGTTATGGTTGTTGACATCACTCTTTACGATTCTAAGAACAGAGTTGTTCCTGACGCATGTGATAAATTGATTTTATCAGTAAATGGTCCAGCTGAAATTCTTGGATGGGGTAATGGAGATCCTGGTTTCAAAGAACCTGAACGCCCTCAAACATCAGATAAGCAAAATGCAACAATCCACGCATTTATGGGTCATGCACAAGTTATATTACGCGGTCTTGATAATGAAACTGGAACAATTACTTTATCTGTATCTTTGCCAAAGGGAAAAGCTGCAAGTATACAGAATGTTTTAATAAAATAAAAGAATTATGAAGGCTGCCTTATTTGACCTTGATGGAGTAATATTTAATACAGAGTCTCAATACTCTGTGTTCTGGGGAGGAGAATGTCGCCGTTATCACCCAGAGATTCCACATTTGGAAAATATTATAAAAGGACAGACTTTACCTCAAATACTTAATGGGCATTTTGATGATGTAAAAGATGAACATCAAAGCATCATCAAAAGACTATATGAGTTTGAGGCTAACATGAGATATGATTACCTTCCTGGGCTGGAAGCTTTCCTTAACGAACTCAACCGGCACGGTGTGAAAACTGCAATTGTCACAAGTAGTAACAAAGAGAAGATGGAATGTGTATATAGCCAACACCCTGAATGTCGTAAGAGGTTTGATGCTATATTAACTTCAGAGGACTTTGCAGAAAGCAAGCCCTCACCAGACTGTTACCTAAAAGCAGCTGCCTGTTTCAACATAAAGCCAAAAGACTGCGTTGTTTTTGAAGACAGCTTCAATGGTTTGAAAAGCGGACGAGCCAGTGGCGCTTATGTTGTAGGATTAGCAACAACAAACTCGAAGGAGGCTATAGCCCCATTCGCAGACGTTGTCATTGATAATTTTATCGGATTAACCCTGAATGAGTTATCTGAAATTCAATTTTAAGAATTCTTCAGCTTTTGCCAAATCCTCTGGAGTGTCAATTCCAACAGTCTCCACATTTGTTAATCCAACGCGTATGCGATAGCCGTTTTGAAGCCACCTCAATTGTTCAAGGCTCTCTGCTATCTCCAAAGATGATTGAGGCAAACAAGTTATCGCATGCAAAGTTTCTGCCCTATATGCATATAAACCTATATGTTTAAGGAAAGGATAGTCCGATAGCCATGCTGACTCATCTTTACCTCTTACGAATGGTATTACGGAACGTGAAAAATACATGGCAAATCCATGATTATCAACGACTATTTTAGGAGAGTTTGGATTCTTTACCGCATCCATATCGGTAAAAACTTTGCCTAATGTAGCTATCTGTGTTGACGGATCATCAAAACACTTCATTATTGTTTCGAGCTGTTCCTCTTGTATAAACGGTTCATCTCCCTGAATATTAATAATAACGTCAGAGGAAACATTACCATTAATCTTTCTGTATGCCTCCTCTATACGGTCAGTACCACTCTTATGGTCACTACGCGTCATTATAACATTTACACCAAATTCCTCAACGGCGTGTTTGATGCGTTCGTCATCAGTTGCCACATATACATCATTAAGTACTTTTGAGACTTGTTCTACAACCCTATGAATAACTAATTTTCCACCGAGAACAGCTAATGGTTTCCCAGGAAAACGCGTTGAAGCATAACGAGCAGGGATAATACCAATAAATTTCATATTACAATTATTTTAAATTTTGCTTAGAATAAACAAAAGAATTCACATATATACTAATGTATTTTCACGCTCTCATTACCAACTTTTAGTATATAGATATCGTGCCGTGAACTTGTTGGCATATACATATCGCTGCCATCAGATATTAACTGGCGAATTAGCATGCCATGGACATCATACAACCTGACCATAATTCCTGGCTCTAAAGATTTAATCTCAATGTTATTGCCATCATAGCTCCATGACCATTTTTTTGTGCTGTTAACAATATCAATGCCGCTAGTATTACCAATAATTGGTGTTATAATTAACGCCTGACATACAGGCATGTTAAAAGAATATGTCTTCTGCGGTATTTCTTCTTGTATAGAAGTGCCATTAGTGTTCTTTACGACCTTCCACCCAGTTATAGTACGCCCATTTGATGGCACACCTTCCAGTGTAATGTTCCTGTTGGCAAAGAATTTACCGTCAAATATTCCTTTTGAAAGTGTTATACCATTAAAATTTATACCAACACCTTCTGTATCGTAACTGTCGTTATTAATTTTTAGTATCGTTGGAGCTCCCAAACCATAATAGTCTGCAATCTGATTATAGAAATTATCAGTGCGCAAATTAAGCCAATTACGAGCAGTGGATAACTCACTGTCATAATTAGGCCACCATTGATTAATAAGCTTGCGATGAATAGGATATTCTGTTTTTATCATCTCATACATAGGATTCCACACTTCACAAATTCTCTTATAATTAAGGAAATCCCCCATGTATATGGCAGTTCTATCAATAAATTCCCGTTTAAAATCAGCATCTTCCATCATACGGCGGAATAAACGAGTATGCTCATATTGGTTAGCCCAATTACGATTGCCATCATAATTTGGATTATAGAGCCACTCAAATGTCTTATAATTAGCTTGTGAGCCATAAAGTCCCAACCCGAAATCAGTGTCTTTTGCGACAAAACGCCATCGTCCTTCTGGAGTTCGTGGTCTCCACATCATAATATTGTTGCCTGGAAAATCCTGATTATTATAATAGAGATTCATTATCATAAGATTGATAAACTCTTTCCAGTCAATCCATTTTTCATATTCCTGTAGAGTATGACCATGCTCTGCATAGAATGTTTGGAACTCCTCGAAGTTCTCCATGTCACCTTCCTTAAGTTCCCACCAGTTTTCAATCATATCTATGTCTTCAAGCCCGTCATAGTGAGTGTATATATTATCTTCATTACTACGCTCACGGATATTGAGAATTCCCTTATAAACACCATTAATATAGATTATTGCAGGTCTCCATGCCTGCCAGTCTAAATCTGAATTTTGTGCCATAGTGCGTTGTATAATAGCATCACGCTGGTAGAGGTAGTCAAAATCATTTCCTGCATTACGTAGTAATATTGACTTGAAGTCTGTAATCCCTGGTCGTTGATCAGGGAAGAACTCGTAGCTCAGTCGTTTTGTACCAAAACGTTTGTTTGCATATATAATCAAAGATTTCAACATAGCGCCTCTTGATGCTCCTCCTTGTATTCTGGTCTCACATAGTTGGTTAAGCTTGCTTTCTTGATTAGCATCCTCAAAATATTCAAAATTAACGGGGCGTCTCCAATTAAACTCATAGTTTTTTTTACCACTTTGATAATTTCCTTCAACGTATATGCCAATTTTATTGTCATTCAAATATTTGGAATTTGTAGAAATAGAAATTATTGGAAGTGTTGGGATATTTGCAGAATAAATATATGAATGAGTGACTGCACGCGGTGAGAGGTAGCCGTCACAGAACAATTTCGCACGTATTATACGAGATGAATTAATAGTGATTTGAGATGTTAACTGTACACTGTTGTTAGTTGGCTCGCTTCCGTCGTATGTCACTCTTATTATCGTTCCTGGAGGAGCATCATTAGGAATAGAGATGTTTAGGTTTATGACAGGGTGCCCAGTAACAACTTTTCCTGGTTCTGAAAACACCGGGTCGCCAAGAATCTTATCACAAATTCTTTCACAGTTTGCAGCCCCGGGAGTCGGTGTATACTGATATCCCCATGTGTTACTTCCATCGTTCTGTCGTCCGTAAGCAATATCAGGAGCAGGCTGTTTCTTTATGTTTATCACTTTATCTTCAATAGTATTATTATGGAAGAGATATATTGCACCTCCTTTTCCTGAGTCTAATTTAAAATCTGTGTGAAGTCCTTTCGCCTCTTTGTCACAATATATAAGTACATATTGATGTGGTACAACAACCTTGCTTGGCAGTTGCCATGCCTGAGCAGCAATATCGGTATTACCAAGTTTATATTCACTGAGATTTATGCTAGTATTCCCAGAATTATAAAGTTCAACCCAAGAATCTGGGAAATCATTTAAGTCATCCATAATACAGTCTACATTCGACTGCATAAACTCATTAATGAGCAGTTGCGCATGGCATGTATATATGCTTAATACCAATAGAGGGAATATTAATATTTTTTTCATTATTTAGCTATTTTCTGATTGTCTGTGCAAAAGTAGCAAAAAAAATCTAATTATTTGGATATGTTACTGTTTTTTATTACTTTTGCAAACTTAATTAAATAGACTGCAAGTGGTCTGCAATGCAAAAAGTAAATTTTATTTTTAAATAAACAGATCATAACAGGATTTCAATCACAATAAAAAGGAACAAAATAAGAAACAAGTATCATGGCTAAAAAATTTGCCGAACACAATGGTTTGAACCTCACCGCAACCAATAAAGAGGTTTTAGAGCAATGGGAGCAAAAAGACATCTTCCATAAAAGTATTGACGAGAAAGAAGGTTGTCCTCAGTTTGTTTTCTTTGAGGGTCCACCTTCAGCCAATGGTCATCCAGGTATTCACCATGTGCTTGCTCGAAGTATTAAAGATACCTTCAACCGTTATAAGACTATGAAAGGATTCCAAGTTCACCGTAAAGCCGGATGGGATACCCATGGACTTCCTGTTGAACTTGGCGTGGAGAAAGAATTAGGAATTACCAAGGCCGACATAGATAATCATGAGTCTCCCCGGTATATCTCTACAGAGGAATATAACAAGAAATGTCGCGAGAACGTTATGAAATTTACAGCGGAATGGCGTGACCTTACCGAGAAGATGGGTTATTTCGTAGACCTTGATCATCCATACATAACATACGACAACAAATATATTGAAACTTTATGGTGGCTACTCCGACAACTATACGAAAAGGGTCTTCTATATAAAGGATATACAATACAGCCATATTCACCTGCTGCAGGAACAGGACTTTCCTCACATGAACTGAACCAACCAGGTTGTTATCGTGATGTAAAAGACACTACAGTTACAGCTTTATTTGAAGTTACAACACCTAAGGATGAATGGACAAAATGGGGGAAGCCCTATTTCGTAGCATGGACAACAACGCCATGGACACTCCCTTCAAACACAGCCCTTTGTGTCGGTCCCAAGATAAATTATGTTGCCGTTGAGACATACAATGCATATGACGGTGATAAAATCACAGTTATCATGGCAGAGAGTCGTGTAAATGCTTATTTTAGTCCAGAGGGACAAATTACAGACAACGACGAACTTCCAGATTATAATAAAGGTGAAAAATTAGTTCCTTACCGCATTATCGGTCATTATACTGGATTAGAATTGGTTGGCTTGAAATACCGTCAGCTAATGCCATGGGTGAGACCTTCAGCTAAACTTGATAATAATGCTGCCGACTATGTTAAAGCATACGCAGCTGCTAATACAAGCAAGGTGTTCACAAGTGAAAATGGTAAAGATAAGTTTGTTGAAATGGAGAGTGAGGCATTCCGTGTTATCCAAGGTGACTATGTTACGACAGAGGATGGTACTGGAATAGTACATATTGCTCCTACATTCGGTGCTGATGATGCTAAGGTTGCTAAAGACGCCAACATTCCAAGTTTATTCTTAATAAACAAGAAAGGTGAGACTCGTCCCATGGTTGACTTGGAAGGAAAGTATTATGCTATTGACGAACTTGACAGTAATTTCCTCAAAGCATGTGTTTCTTTGGATAAATATAAACAGCATGCTGGTGACTATGTAAAGAACGCATACGCCCCAGAGTTCAACATTGATGGTAAATATGATGAGAAGGCAGCCTTAAAGGCCGAAGACCTTAATATAATCATCTGTATGGAGATGAAGCGAGATGGAACAGCCTTCAAGATAGAAAAGCATGTACACAACTATCCACATTGCTGGCGCACTGACAAGCCTGTACTTTACTATCCTCTCGACTCTTGGTTTATCCGCAGTACTGCCAAAAAAGAACGGATGTGTGAATTGAACAAGACTATTAACTGGCAACCAGAATCAACGGGTACTGGACGTTTTGGCAACTGGCTGGAGAATCTAAACGATTGGAACCTGTCACGTAGCCGTTTTTGGGGAACACCATTACCAATATGGCGCAGTGATGACGGAAAAGAAATATGTATCGGCAGCGTAGAGGAGTTATATAATGAGATAGACAAAGCTGTTGCCGCTGGGGTTATGACATCAAACCCTCTGAAAGCAAAAGGCTTCATTCCAGGTGACTATTCACAGGAGAATTATGACAAGATAGACCTCCACAGGCCATACGTAGACCATATAATACTTGTCAGTGATGACGGCAAGCCTATGAAGCGTGAGAGCGATCTCATTGACGTGTGGTTTGATTCAGGTTCAATGCCATACGCACAAGTACATTATCCTTTTGAGAACAAGGATGCGATAGACAAGAACTTTTCATTCCCCGCAGACTTTATAAATGAAGGTGTTGACCAAACACGTGGTTGGTTCTTTACGCTACATGCCATTGCAACTATGGTTTTTGATTCCGTAGCATTCAAAAATGTTATCTCAACAGGTTTAGTACTTGACTCTAAAGGTAACAAAATGTCCAAGCATGTTGGTAATGTTGTCAATCCATTCGACATGATAGAGAAGTATGGTGCGGATGCTGTGCGTTTCTATATGATGACCAACTCTGAGCCATGGGACAATTTGAAATTCGATCCGAATGGTGTAGATGAGGTTCGTCGTAAGTTCTTCGGAACCTTATATAATACATACAGCTTCTTTGCGTTGTATGCCAATGTTGACGGCTTTGACAACGAGCGCTATGCCGCTAAGATACCTCAGACTTCTGACCGTCCGGAGATTGACCGCTGGATATTGTCAAAGGTCAATACCCTCATAAAAGACGTAACGAAGGAACTAGACAGCTATGACCCTACTCGAGCTGGCCGTCTGATAGACACCTTTGTCAATGATGACCTCTCTAACTGGTATGTGCGTCTTAATCGTAAACGTTTCTGGGGAACAGACATGAGTTCCGATAAGTTGTCAGCATACCATACCCTCTATACTTGCCTTATTACAATATCAAAGCTCCTTGCACCCTTTGCACCATTCTTTGCCGACCAGCTATATGTAGACCTTGGAGGAGAGAAGGAAAGTGTTCACCTAGATTTGTTCCCAGTAGCAGATGAGTCGCAAATAGACAAAGAGCTTGAGGACAGAATGGGAATGGCACAAAAGATTACTTCCATGGTTCTTGCTCTGCGTAAGAAAGTTAACATCAAGGTTCGCCAACCATTACAGGCTTTGATGATTCCTGCTATGGACTACCGTCAGAGGAAATACATTGAGGCAGTTAAAGACCTTGTTCTCAATGAGGTAAATGTCAAGGAGCTGAATTTTGCAGAAGGTGCCGGAATCTTGGTAAAGAAAGTGAAGTGCAACTTCCGTACTATGGGAAAGAAGTTCGGTAAGTTGATGAAGGGTATAGCCTCTCAGATGAGCGAGCTGTCTCAAGAAGAAATCTCTGCATTTGAAGTCTCAGGTATCCATACTCTTACAGTAGATGGGCAAGAAGTTAATATTGAAATTGCTGATGTCGAGATTATAAGTGAGGATATACCAGGCTGGCTTGTAATTAACGAAGGCAATCTTACAGTAGCATTGGAGATAGAGCTTTCCGACGAGCTTCGCCAGGAAGGTATGGCACGTGAGCTTATAAGCCGTATACAGAACCTGCGCAAGGAGAATGGTCTTGAGATTACCGACCGCATAAAGATAACAGTGTCACCTCAGGTACAGTCAGATGCCTCTATCAATACCTTTGCCGAATACATCAAGACACAAGTACTTGCCAAGGATATTGTCATTGCCGACAATGATGGGACAGAGGTTGACTTCGATGAATTCAAGCTAAATATCAAGATAGAGAAAGTCTAACATAAGATTATAAAATACACACAAATAAATCTTTATAGAATAATTTAACTAATAGTTTACAACAATGACGGCAACATGATTAGCTGTCACCTAAAAATCAATCTCATGGCAAAAAAAACACGTTACAATGATGAAGAACTGGAAGAGTTCCGTTCCATTATTAATGAGAAATTGAGGACCACACGTGAGGACCATGCTTCAACGATGCGTATCTTAATGAATCAAGACTCAAATGATGTTGACGACACGTCACCTACCTACAAAGCGTTAGAGGAGGGTAGCACAACGCAGTCGAAAGAGGAACTGGTACAAATGGCACAACGGCAACAAAAGTTCATACAAGGTTTGGAAGCAGCTCTTGTGCGCATAGAAAACAAAACGTATGGAATTGACCGTATCACGGGAGAGTTGATACCAAAAGAACGCCTTCGTGCCGTACCTCATGCGACACTCAGCGTAGCATCTAAAATGCAACAGAAAAAGAAGTAATGTATAAGAGAAAAGGAGTACTTGCCTGTGTGATCGTAATTCTGTTATTGTTAACAGACCAGGCAATAAAGATTGCGGTAAAATTAAATATGCCGTTATATGATGATATTGAGATCTTTAGTTGGTTTCATATCAGGTTTATAGAAAACAACGGCATGGCGTGGGGTATGGAGCTTGGCAGCAAGTTACTCTTGAGCACTTTGCGCATTGTGGCTGTAGGTTTCCTCTCGTGGTATATTTGGAAACAAGTACGAGTAAATGCTAAAACCGGATATATAGTATTGTTGTCAATGATTTGCGCAGGAGCCGCAGGCAATATATTTGACTCACTTTTCTACGGACAGATTTTTACAGAATCTACATCTGTTCACATAGCTACGTTGACATCTTTCGGTGAAGGATATGCCCAAGTATTAAGAGGAAAAGTAGTAGATATGTTCTATTTCCCTCTGATAGAATCTACATTTCCCGAATGGTTTCCGATATGGGGCGGAGAGCATTTTGTCTTTTTCAGTCCAATATTCAATTTTGCAGATGCCTGCATATCTGTAGCTGTTTTTATACTGTTGATATTCTACAGAGATTGTCTTAACAATCAACCAGAAGAAGTCCACGCGACTAATATGACAGCACCTGGGAAAAATTTGGAAAATACAAATGAGAATGTAACAGCAACCAAGAGAGACTTTTCAGAAAGCTGATATGAGACGTCCATTTCTTTCAATGATACTAATGGCAGTGATTATGCTTGCCTCGTGTAAGCCATCAGTGCCAAGAAAATATATCCAGCCAAGTGACATGGAGGATATTCTTTATGATTATCATGTAGCAATGGGAATGCTTGAGCCTCAATTTTCCACAAGTTCCAGTGACGAGAGTAATTTGATAAAGAACAGGACGTACAAATTAGGTGTCCTTAAAAAACATGGAGTGACGGAAAAAGAGTTTAATGAATCTCTTGAGTATTATGTGCGCCACGCAGACCGCCTACATACCATCTACGAGAATATTGCCGACAGGCTGTCAGATGAACTGATGGCACAAGGAGCCTCCATAAACGATATTAATCAATATGGAGCACTCACTGAACGTGGCGACACTGCGAATATATGGCCTGAGCGCAAGTCAGTTGTACTGTCACCCCATCCACCATATAACTCTCTAACATTCCATATAGACACCGACTCTGCTTTCCACAAAGGTGACCGTCTGATATTAAGCTTCGAGTCTCAGTACATTGTCCAGGAGGGTTCCCGCGACGCTGTTGTTGAGATTGCGATGACTTTAGGCAATGACAGTGTAGTCTCTCAAACATCACATATTATGGGAAACACCCATAACTCTATCCAGATTGCAGATGAGAAGAAACTGGGAATAAAAAATGTCAGAGGATACATCATGCTTAATGCAACGAATAACGAACAGTCTTCCTCCACTCTGAAGCTGGCATGTCTTTATAATATTAAGCTTGTAAGAATGCATATAAAGGATAAGGAAAAGACTGAAAAACCAAAAGGAGGTATTCTTACAATAGAAACATCGCAAAAAGACTCTTTAGCAGAATAAAGAGTAGGGAATTGGTAATAATAAAGGATGATGACATAATAACATATGAGAAGGATAGCAGTACATAAGATTCATGCTGGAGAAACAATCATACATAATTGTGTCGTTGAGATATGTGGAAAATATGTTGTAAGATACTATCCTTTTAGCAGGGAATTGCCAATGACGGAATGGTTGGGAGGTACCATAGAGTTTAGGGAAGATAATCCGGGAAAGTTCTCGGCATATAAGGACAACCGCCTCATTTGTGAGAATAACCAACAGGCAAACGTCATATTGCATAGAACACAATGAGGATAAATCGCCCTAATATTATTATAATAAAGACAATAAGGAATAATCATTTAAAAACTTAACATTATGCTATCTGTAGACCAATTAGAAGACTTAATGATAGACCTCGCTTTTGCAGAGGATATCGGTGACGGAGATCATACAACATTGTGTTGCATCCCTGAAGATGCCATGGGTAAATCCCATCTACTCATAAAGGAAGATGGAATACTCGCCGGAGTAGAAGTGGCAAAACGAATCTTTGCACGTTTCGACCCAACGATGCAGGTAGAGGTTCTTATAAACGACGGCGCAAGAGTCAAGGTAGGAGACATCGCAATGGTCGTAACGGGAAGAGTGCAATCACTGCTGCAGACAGAGCGTCTTATGCTAAATGTCATGCAACGCATGAGTGGTATCGCAACCACGACTAACAAATATGTGGAGCGCTTGAAAGGTACTAAGACACGTGTTCTTGATACTCGCAAGACAACACCTGGTCTCCGTATGATAGAGAAACAGGCTGTGAAGATCGGCGGTGGCGTGAACCATCGTATAGGACTTTTTGACATGATCCTCCTCAAAGACAACCATGTAGACTTTGCCGGAGGCATAACCAATGCAATTAACCGCTGCCACAAATATCTTGAGGAGAACGGGTTGTCGCTTAAGATGGAGATAGAAGTACGTAACTTTGATGAGCTGAAACAGGTGCTCGACTGTGGCGGTGTTGATAGAATCATGCTGGATAACTTTACGGTAGCTGACACAAAGAAAGCCGTAGATATCATTGCCGGCAGATACGAGACAGAATCCAGTGGGGGTATTACCTTTGATACCATTCGTGATTATGCCGAACAGGGAGTAGATTATGTTTCAGTAGGTGCTCTTACCCATTCTGTAAAAGGACTGGACATGAGTTTCAAGGCATGCTAACTATAAATATACAATGAAGATATGAGAAAGCTATTTTTTATAATATGTCTTTTTGTGAGTGCTGCAGTGTCGGATGTGATGGCATGTACTAATTTCATCGTAGCCAAAGGAGCCTCTACAGACGGCTCTGTCATCTGCACATATAATGCTGACGACTATGGCATGTTCCAAAACTTATGCCATTTCTCCGCAGGTACCCATGCCAAAGGTGAGATGCGCAAGATTTATGACTGGGACACAGATGTCTATCATGGTGAGATTCCTGAAGCGTCTGTAACATACAACGTAATAGGTAATATCAATGAGTGGCAGGTAACTATCGGCGAGACTACCTATGGTGGCAGAGAGGAGATGGTTGACACAACAGGTATATTAGATTATGGGTCACTGATATATGTGACTCTTCAGAGAGCCAAATCAGCCCGTGACGCCATCAAGATTATGACAACGTTGGCAGAGACTTACGGATATAACTCAGAGGGTGAGACCTTTACCGTTTGCGACCCAAACGAAGCATGGATTGTAGAGATGATGGGATGTGCCTCCGATCGTAAGGCATCCAAGGAGCGTGTGGTATGGGTTGCTATGCGCATTCCCGACAATGCCATCTGCGGACATGCCAACCAAAGCCGTATTGGCAAGTTTAATATGAAAGACAAAGATAATGTGCTGTTCTCTAAGAATGTTGTGAGATATGCCCGCCAAAACGGATGGTTTACTGGCAAGGATGCTGACTTTTCATGGAAGATGGCATATGCAAAACCCGACTTCTCTGGTCGCCGTATCTGTGATGCACGAGTATGGAGTTTCTTCCGTAAGTTTGACAAGAGCATGGACCGATACTTGCCATGGGCATTAGGCAAGGATCCTGATGCAGAAGACATGCCATTGTGGATTGTCCCAGATCATAAGGTTAGTGTGCAAGAGGTGGAGGCATGTATGCGTGACCATTTTGAAGGTACGCCGTTGTCACTCGACCAGGACTTGGCGCAGGGTGCATGGGATATGCCGTATCGTCCTACGCCTTTGTATTTTGAGGTTGACGGAAAGAAATATTTCAACGAACGTCCTACATCTACCCAGCAGACAGGCTTCAGTTATGTATCGCAAATGCGCTCATGGCTCCCACGTGAGATTGGCGGTGTGCTTTGGTGGGGCAATGACGATGGTAACATGATTGCCTATACGCCGATATACTGTAGCATGACCATACAGCCTGAATGTTATAACACGCCAGGAGCAGATGCGGTGACATTCTCCGACAAGAATGCTTTCTGGGTATGCAACTGGGTTAGCAATATGGTTTATCCGCGCTATGCGCAGATGTTCCCTTCGCTAAAAGAAGTGCGTGACTCCCTGGAACAAAGCTACTTCGCAAAGCAACCAGTCATAGAGAAAGAGGCACAAACTATCTATGAGCAACAAGGAGCTGAAGCTGCCGCGACATTCCTTAACAAATACAGCGTTGAAGTGGCCCAACAGATGCTGGAGCGTTGGAGACTGCTGGCATATTATCTTATTGTAAAATACAATGACATGGCTGTGAAACCTGAGGAAAATGGGCATTTCAAACGCACTCAGGAGGGACTTGGTGCCAAGGTCGTGCGTCCAGGATATTCTGAGTATACACGCAGGGCACTGGTAAATCAGACTGGTGAGAAGTTTGCTATTCCACAGTAGCAATAACAACTAATAATAAAATGAGTAAAGGAAAACTACAGAAGTTTGCAGAGATGGAGACGTTCAAGAACGTCTTCCAATATCCGTATTCAGTAGTAGAGAACGTGCCATTCGAGATGAAAGGGCAATGGAGAGAATTGTATTTCCACAATAACAACCCCATTGTTCTGGAGTTGGGATGCGGAAAGGGAGAGTATACCGTGGGACTGGCACGACGATATCCCGACATAAACTTCATCGGTGTAGATATCAAAGGGGCAAGAATGCACAAGGGAGCAAAGGAAGCATTGGAGAATAACATGTCGAATGTGGCATTCCTTCGTACAAATATCGAAGTCATTGACCGTTTCTTCTCAGAGAATGAGGTTCAGGAGATATGGCTTACGTTCAGTGACCCACAGATGAAGAACCCTCGTAAACGATTGTCATCGACATTCTTCATGGAGCGCTACCGCCGGTTTCTGACAGACGGGGGTGTAGTACACTTGAAGACCGACTCCAACTTCCTCTTCACATACACCACCTATATGGTCGAGAAAAGCAATCTTCCATTGTTGTTCCGTACCGAGGATCTCTACCATGATGAGCGTATCGATGATGCCACGAGGGAGATACTGTCAATCAAGACTTATTACGAAAGCCAGTGGATAGAGCGCGGACTGAATATCAAATACATGAAGTTCGCCTTGCCCCACGATGCCACATTGCGAGAGCCTGACGTGGAGATAGAGCTCGATGATTACCGAAGCTACAAGCGCACTAAACGCAGTAGCCTTGAGAAAAGCAAATGACAAATGCTACACCCGAAACATAAGCCTAAAGAAGATGTCACTTCTACTAAGAGTGGAAGTGACATCTAAAGAGTGTGGATGTGTCGTTTTCTCTTGTTAAGGGTATTAAGTCAATTCTAAATTATTTTATTTGTCCCACGGTGAGTAGGGCAGCCCCCAAACTTTAGCTACAGCCTCGTAGGTACACTTGCCATCAACCATGTTGACACCCTTGGCAAGAGCCTCGTCATCCTTGCATGCCTGAACCCAGCCCTTGTCAGCAAGTGCCAGTGCATAACGTAGCGTGGCATTGGTGAGAGCTGTTGTAGAAGTGTTTGGTACTGCTCCAGGTATATTCGCCACGGCATAATGAACGATGCCGTCGATAGTATATACAGGATCACTGTGAGTAGTAGGGTGGGAGGTCTCGAAGCATCCACCTTGGTCTATCGCAACGTCAACAAGTACCGTACCAGGCTCCATCAATGCCAGCATATCCTTAGTGATAAGCTTAGGTGCCGCATCACCCGGTATAAGTACAGAGCCAATTACAATGTCTACATCGGGAAGTTCCTGTCGGATGTTATGCTCTGAGGAATACAGGGTATGGACATTTGCCGGCATCTCGGCGGCAAGCTGCTTCAGACGAGGCAGCGACACGTCAGTAATCGTAACGTCAGCTCCCATGCCAGCAGCTATCCTTGCCGCAGCCTCACCGACAGTACCACCTCCAAGCACAAGCACCTTTGCTGGTTTTACCCCAGGAACTCCAGCCATGAGCTTACCTTTGCCCCCCTTAGTCTTCTGAAGGTAATATGCGCCGTTCTGTGTAGCCATTCTACCTGCGACCTCGCTCATCGGAATAAGCAGAGGCAACGAACGGTCTCTCTTCTCAACAGTCTCATAGGCAATACATACCGCTCTGCTCTTGAGCATAGCGTCTGTAAGTGGTTTGTCACAAGCGAAGTGAAAATAGGTAAAGAGCACCTGTCCCTTGCGTATAAGACCATATTCCGGCTCTATGGGTTCCTTCACTTTTACAATCATATCAGCCTGAGCATACACATCCTCAATAGAGGGGAGAATTGTAGCGCCCACTTTCTGATAAGCTTCATCGGAAAAGCCGCTTCCTTCTCCAGCGGTGTGCTGCACACAAACAGAATGGCCATGTCTTATTAACTCAGCTACGCCAGATGGTGTCATACCGACTCTGTTCTCATTGTTTTTGATTTCTTTTGGAATTCCTACTTTCATGATACTTATTATGTTTTGGTTAGTAATATTCGATACAAATATACATAAAAAGACAACATGTATGGAATACTTCTTTAACTTCTTTAACTTCTTTAACTTCTTTAACTTCCATATTTGTTATACCTTTGCAGTCAAATGAGGAAAAAGAGAATTACAAAAAGAAAATTCCTGTCAGGATTCATAGCCGTAACAATGATACTGGCACTCGTAAGGTGTATATTCCCACAAATTGCTGAAACACCTCAGCAAGACGGAATCAAAGAGGAAGAGAACGGTATGACAGAAGAAGAGTTGAAGCAGGAATTAGCTGAAATTGACAGGCATATAGACTCTATAACAGACAATAACACAGGAAAGGAAAGCGGACGTTTCTTTGACGGCAAGCATCCTATATTAAGTGTTCCTTCGTATAAGGAAGAGTTTCCTGACTCCAATGCCCTCCAGCTGACCGCTGCCGAACACTTCGGCGTCTCACCAGTGTCAAACAGACTTGATGCCGAACAGCGCAAGAACGATCTGGTGTACATAGGTAGTAACCCTTACTTTTTCGTAAAGGAGCTGACGGCAAGTATTCCATATCTCATACCTCGTGCGTCAATATTGCTGCAAGACATCGGCAAGAACTTTTTTGACAGCCTGCAAGTAAAGCAGATTTCTTTGCATAAGATAATTGTTACCAGCGTATTACGCTCTAAAGAGGATGTGGCAAAATTACGTACACACAACCGCAATGCCACGGAAAACTCTTGCCATCTGTATGGTACGACGTTTGATATATCGTATACCAAATTTGTCACGGTAAGCAATCCTGACGCTCTTCCACGAAGGGAAGTACAGAACGACACTCTCAAATTTGTTCTGAGCGAGGTGTTACGTGACTTGCGTAATCAACAAAGATGTTATGTGAAGTATGAGGTGAAGCAAAGCTGCTACCATATCACCGTGAGATAAGCATAAAAAATCAGGTTCTCAAGTTATGGGATTCAAATTTCAAGTATAAGACAATGAAGGAAATCAAATGGGGATTCATAGGCTGTGGTGAGGTTACAGAAAAGAAATCAGGACCGGCATTTAATGAAATTGACGGATCACAGATTGTAGCAGTTATGAGCCGTACTGAGAAACGCGCACGTTCGTATGCGGAGCGCCATGGTGTCAGGAAATGGTATACTGACGCCCAGAAGCTTATTGATGATCCCGATGTCAATGCAATATATATTGCCACGCCACCTTCCTCGCACGCCACATACGCAATTATGGCGATGCGTGCCGGCAAACCAGTATATGTTGAGAAACCATTAGCGGCATCGTATGAGGACTGTGTGCGCATAAACCGCATTAGTGAGCAAAGTGGTATTCCTTGTTTTGTCGCATATTACAGGCGTTACCTTCCATATTTCCAGAAAGTAAAAGAGCTGGTAGCCGACGGAACCATAGGGAAGGTGATGACGGTTCAGATAAGATACGACTGTCCACCACGTGAGGATGATCTTAACCACCCATGGCGTGTCATTCCGGAGATTGCAGGTGGTGGCTACTTTTACGATATGGCTCCTCATCAGTTAGACTTGCTTCAAGAAATTTTTGGCGTCATAGTACGCGCACACGGATATTGCTCCAACAGGGCGGGCATATATGAGCCAGAAGATACAGTGAGCGCAGCTTTCATGTTTGAGAACGGTATTCATGGTAGTGGCTCATGGTGTTTCGTAGGACATGAAAGTGCCCGTGAAGATCGAATTCAGATTATCGGAGACAAAGGAACTCTGAGCTTCTCCGTTTTTAATTACGAGCCAATACATCTATACCTTACAGAGGGAATGCAGTCAATTGTAGTACCCAACCCTCCATACGTACAGTTACCATTGATAAAGGCCGTAATAGAACATCTTCAAGGTGTCGGGCTCTGCACAAGTACAAGCATTAGCGCAACACCTACCAACTGGGTTATGGACAGGATTTTAGGAAAATTATAAGATTATGTCCTGTTGTATGAGATTATTCCAGATTATTCTTCTTTCCCTGTTGTGCCATGCTGCAATGGGAAAGGACTATTCTTGTGAATATCCAGATTACAATCATAAGGAGGATACTGATACTATATATCAAGAAAACAAGCTTGAGGAGGATTCCTGTAATGGTATACAGCCGCAATATACCGTGAACTGGCAACGTCCTGAGCCTTCAGAGAAGAAGAATATCATACAACGCACTATATCTGCTTTATACAAAATCGTAAAAGGATTTAATGACACTGATGATAATTATATTGAGCCACAGTATTATAATTATGCAGTAATGCTCCAGAATACTAACAATTATGAGATTTACCGCCTCAGTAGCCGTGATCGACAAAACATTACTTTTGCACCGGAGCCAACGATAAAGTTAGGACCATATGCAGGATGGCGATGGGTTTTCCTTGGCTATACAATAGACCTCAGACATGTGAACTTTACAAATGGAGACGATACTAAAAAAGAATATGACATAAGCTTATACAGCTCGATGTTAGGCATTGACATATTCTACCGCATAAGTGGCAATGACTATCATATCAGGAGTATGTCACTGGGTGAGGGTATTGACACATCACCTATGAAGGGCGTAAAGTTTTCTGGATTTAAGTCAAGTGTTAAAGGTTTCAATCTCTATTACATTACAAACCATCATCGTTTTTCCTATCCGGCAGCTTTTAGCCAAAGTACCGTACAACGTATAAGCGCAGGCTCACCACTGATAGGTATCGGATATACTAATCACCAACTGTCTGTAGATTGGGATAGCTTTAGCAATCTTGTCAGAGAGAAATTGGGCAGAGACTATCTCGAACTAATTGACTCGACGCTGATGGTGAAATCTGTAAGTTATACAGATTTCTCACTCAGTGGCGGATATGCATATAATTGGGTGTTTGCAAAGAATTGGCTGTTGGCAGCTTCTTTGTCGCTGGCATTGTCATACAAGCATTCTGAGGGTGATGTTAGTGGGAAATGGTATACTTTCCGGGATTTCTCATTTGAGGACCTCAGCTTTGATGGCATAGGGCGTTTTGGAATTGTATGGAACAATACTAAATGGTATGCGGGAATGAGCACTATCCTACATGCATACAACTACCATAAAAGCCGCTTCTATACTAACAACGTGTTTGGTGCCCTCAATATTTATTTTGGTGTCAACCTCGGACGAAAAAGCCAATACCGTAAGAAGAAAGGGTAGGATTGCGTAAGATATATACCATACACCTTATTAATATAGCTAATGCTATAAAATACATTCCTTCAGCATAGCATTGGAAGAGTCCTCCTATAAGAAAGATAATGTCAAAGGCAAGAAGTATCTTCCAATAAACATGCAAAACATGTCTTCGTGCAGCCTTTACAACAGGGTAGAGAAAAAAAAGTGACAATGGATTTAATATGAGAATCTGCAAATTGACACTTACTGTAGGATGCTGGGAGAACACCATCAGCAATAAAACTATACCTGCTACACCTGTCGTCAAAAGAAGTAACAAATCTACCAGCCAATAAATTCTCTTCGTCTTTATCTCAATCAATGTGATAATAACCGTCAGCAACAACACAAGCCCCATGGCAATGCGCGGAGTGATTTTCCCCCAAAAAGATTCCGTAAGTGTCGTTTCCTTATTTAATTTCTGTGGCGGCAGGAGGAAGAATTTGTTCTTCACCAACCTCCTGCTTGTGCCATTCTCTTTAATCACGAGCTTATCAAACAGATTCCTAAGACTATCAGGAAGAAATTCCTTAGCCGAAATAGATGTGGGAAAATCTGCCTTTATACCTAAAAGAAGATCATTGCCGAACCTTGCCCATGGATGATTCTCTGTCCATTGATGTATCATGGATCGATAACTGTTTCCATTTTCCGGAACAATCCCATTCTCAACTTCTGCATTCAAGTGCTTTAAAAGTATATCTCTTGCCCTTGTAGTGCAGTTATCATAGAAATAGTTATATCTATATATTCTGTTTTGTGGCTGATAATTTTCATAGATATCCCTCGATATTAGCAGTTTCTCCTGATTTGTCAAACTCAAATCCTGCTGGATAATCCATCTATTGTCATATTGATATTCCTTTAGTATAAGATCCATTGGAAATATTCCCATTTCATAATCGGTAATACCAAATACAAAACGTGGAATAAAGTATTCCTGCTCAAAGCTGAAAACACCATAGTTTATCGCCAAGTCACTGCCTTTCCTCAAATCATGGTACCGTATTGCCGTATGACCATAATAACTATATACCTCATCTCCAGGTCCACATGTCAGTAAGCTTATCTCTATAGAGTCCATTGCTGACAACGCTTCTTCTATGAAGGGCGAATATTGCGCATTGGTATTTATCCAGAAAAGAGATAAAAATGCAGCAAAAACTATCTTAAAAGAACTTTTTATCTGTTTCACGATGCAAAAATAACTTATTATTCTCATTTTAATGCTATTATTTCGATTTTTTTCAATAATTTTGCGACTTGAATTAATAAACAACGCATGAAAAAATTTATAGTGACCGCTTGGATGGCGGTTTTCTCAATGGTCGCATTTGCGCAAAGTAGTACCAAATCACCATATAGCCAATATGGTCTTGGTGTATTGGCAGATCAATCAAATGGCTTTAATAGAGGTATGAATGGTCTTGCATACGGATTGCGTGAGCACAATCAGGTGAATTTTAAGAATCCTGCTTCATATTCGGCTATTGACTCTCTATCTTTCATATTCGATGCCGGAGTGAGTCTCCAACTGTCTAATTTCGAGGAAAACGGTTTAAGGAAGAATGCTAAGACCGCAAACTTTGAATATGCTACAGCCGCATTTCGCATTGCAAAACACTTCGGTGCCAGTTTCGGTATTATGCCTTTTTCTAATATTGGATATGATTTCTCTAACACGGAGAGGGTTAACGAGTTCCCTTCCACAACTACGGCATCAACCACATATACCAATACATTTCATGGAGAGGGAGGTCTTCATCAAGTATATATTGGAGCAGGCTGGGAACCAATTCGAGGAATCTCCCTCGGCGTCAATTTCTCATATCTTTGGGGAGAGTACACTCGTTCTGCCATTAATAGCTACAGTGATGCGTACGTCAATACGATATCCAAGATTTATGCAGGGTCGGTAAGTAGCTATAAGGTGGATTTCGGTATTCAGCTATCAAGAATGATAACCAAGACAGACAGGCTGACATTAGGTGCCGTATATAACATGGGACATAAGTTAGGTGCCGATCCTGAATGTCTCTTGATTTCATCGAAATCCCAATATGCTCAGAATGATACCACTAAGTTTACGGTAAAAGACGGATTAGCCATACCTGATATGTTTGGCGGAGGTATTTCGTGGGAGCATAACAACCAATTTGCTATTGGCATAGACTACCAATGGCAGAGATGGAGCAAAATTGACTTCCCTATATATACCATAACAAACGACCAGCCTTCATATAAGTTAGTGTCTAATCAGTTTTCAGATAACCATAAGCTGACGTTTGGAGGAGAATACTGCAAAAATGAAAGAGCCCGTTCCTTCCTTGGACGCTTGCACTATCGTGCGGGCGTCTCATATGCTACACCATATCTAAAAATCAATGGTGAGGACGGTCCTCGTGAGGTATCTGTCAGTGCCGGATTTGGTATACCTATTATTAATGGTTACAACAATCGCTCCATCTTGAATATTAGTGGGCAATGGGTAAATCAAAAAGCAAGCGGGTTCATTAATGAAAACTCATTTAGAATAAACATATGCTTCACTTTCAATGAAAGATGGTTTGCTAAGTTCAAGGTCGAGTAATTCCTAATTAAGTAATTGGTTAATAGTGTACAAGATAATTGTGTATGTTGAGTAGGATATTTTGTGGGTGCCTCTTTGTTGCATCATTTCTAACTGTTATATCATGCTCTGAAGAACATGAACATATTGCACCTGCCGTCCATGATCGCGATTCTGTTCCAGTTATGGTTAGCTACGGGGTTAACACCCTGATATCAGACTCTGGTATTATAAAATACCGTATTGTCACAGAACGCTGGGAGGTAAACGACAAGAAGAAGCCATCAAGGTGGGTGTTTGATAAAGGTATATTGTTGACACAATTTGACCAGACACTGCACATTCAGTCATACATTCAATGTGATACTGCATTTTACTTTGACAAGCAAAGACTGTGGGAACTTCATGGAAGGGTACGTATATTAACCAAACAAGGTGTGAATTTCAGAAGTGAACAACTTTTCTGGGATGAGAACAAACATGAGATATGGTCTCGCCGCTATTCTTATCTTAAAACTCCTGAAAGACAGCTTGAGGGAAAATATTTCAAAAGCGATGAGAAAATGACTAAATATGTTGTCACAAACACTAAGGGCGCCTTTGAACGCAGTGACTTCGGAATGGAAACAACAAATCCAAGAGATTCCATGCGCCAGGCTCAACAACAAAAACAAGCTGAACCAATAAGAATAAGCTCTGGGGTATAAAAAGAAAATCTCTATAGCATACAGATAATATGTACATAACTCTCATTATAGGAATACTCATCACTATGATTCTGTCAGCTTTCTTCTCTGGCATGGAGATAGCTTTTGTATCAAGCAACCGTCTGCTGGCAGAGATGGATAAAGAAAAAAATGGTTTGGCACAACGGTGCATATCGATGTTCTATGCCAATCCAAATGCCTTTGTCTCCACAATGCTTGTTGGAAACAATATTGTGTTAGTAGTATATGGTATCCTTTTCGCAAAGTTATTTGACGCAACTCTTTTTCAGAATTTCGATTCTGGTATGCGTGTTGCCCTTGACACTATATGCTCAACTATAATAGTACTGTTTACCGGTGAATTTATTCCAAAGACCTTCTTTAAGAATAATCCGAACAAGCTACTGACATTGTTTGCTCCTTTGGCGTATTTCTTTTATATCATCCTTTGGCCGATAAGCAGGTTCGCTACTTTCTTGAGCCGTATATTCTTAAGGTTGTTAAATGTAAGAGTAGATACAGAAAATGATGATGGCGCTTTTACAAAAGTTGACCTGGACTATTTAGTTCAATCTACAATTGACAATGCACGTAGTGAGGATGAGATTGAGGATGAGGTGAAAATTTTCCAAAATGCGCTGGAGTTTCCGGATACTAAAGTTCGAGACTGCATGGTTCCGCGAACAGAGATAAACGCAATAGAGTGGGGGGACTCACTGGACGGTCTTAAACAGCGTTTCATGGAGAGTGGCAACAGCAAAATTATTGTATACAAAGAAGATATTGACCATATCGTGGGATACATTCATTCCTCTGAGATGTTCAGAAACCCAACGGACTGGCATGATAGTGTTCGTGAGCTTCCTTTTGTTCCAGAAACAATGGCTGCACAGAAACTTATGAAGATTTTCTTACAGCAGAAAAGGACGTTAGGAGTTGTCGTTGATGAGTTTGGCGGTACTAGCGGTATCGTAAGTCTAGAGGATATTGTGGAAGAGATCTTTGGTGATATCGAGGATGAGCATGACTCAACAAAATATATAGCCAAGCAGACTAACGAGCATGAATATGTTCTTTCTGCCAGACTTGAGATTGACAAAGTTAATGAGATGTTTGATATTGGACTACCAGAGAATGAAGACTATATGACTGTTGGAGGCTTCATACTACATTATTATCAAAGTTTCCCTAAACTGAATGAGGTTGTGAAAATAGGAAAATTCTCTTTTAAGATAATCAAAAATACAATGACAAAGATTGAGCTTGTCAAATTAACTGTTGACGATGGCTCGGAGAAGCATACAAAATAAGGGAAAATGCCTGTTTATATGTTCATAAAACGTGCGAAATAGGCACAAAGGGTGTTTTTTTTCAAAAAAAATATCGCTATTTACTTTTTTCTTTGTACTTTTGTACGCATTTTGCGAATACATGGAATAATAATTAAAAAAAACGATAAATTTAAACAATGGCAGCATTAGGAAAAATTAGAAGCAGAGGCGTGACTCTTATTATAATAATCGGTCTCGGTCTCTTTGCCTTCATCGCTGAGGAGGCATTCCGCTCTTGCAATGGCATTAAAGGTCAGGCAAGTCAGCAAATTGGTGAAGTCTTAGGTGAGAAAATCAGTGTACAGGATTTTCAAAAGCTTGTTGATGAGTATCAGGACGCTGTGAAGTTCACCATGCAACGTGATAACTTATCTGAAGATGAGCTGAACCAACTTAAAGATCAGGTATGGCAACAGTATATTGCCAATACCGTTGTGGAAAACGATGCAAAGAAAGTAGGGCTTACTGTTACAGAGGAAGAGCTTCAGAACGTATTAAACGAGGGAACCAACACACTCCTCGCACAGACTCCATTCGTAAATCAGCAGACTGGACGTTTTGATGTTAACATGCTCAAACAATTCCTTGATCAGTATAATAAAGCTAAGAATTCTAATGACCCTCAAGCAAGACAGCAGATAGACCAACTGACAAGTATCTATAATTATTGGTTGTTTGTTGAGAAGAATCTCCGTTCCCAGCTTCTTGCTCAGAAATATCAAGGACTGCTCTCTCGT
Source organism: uncultured Prevotella sp. (assembly GCA_905236455.1). Lineage (GTDB taxonomy): Bacteria > Bacteroidota > Bacteroidia > Bacteroidales > Bacteroidaceae > Prevotella. The sequence continues at coordinate 57,424 of CAJOPT010000004.1, forward strand.
TGTATCTTGTCAAACAAGGTTGAGGCAAAGATGGCTTTCAATGGCAAGAATGAGGAGAGTCAGATTCAGTTGGCTACTTTGGCATACAATACCATTAAGGATACTGACGTTAAAGTTGATGATTCAGAACTTCAGGCTAAATACGATGAACTGAAGCCAATGTTCAAACAACGGATTGAGACCCGCGATATAAAGTATGTTGACGTACAGATTAAAGCTACAGCATCAGACCGTTCTGGTTTGTCTAAAGAAATGAATGATTTCCAGAAGCAGTTGGCTGAGACCACAGATCCCGCTCAGGTAGTTAGCAAGAGTGCGTCACAAATTCCATATATCGGCGTTCCTGTATCAAAAAAGGCTTTTCCACAAGATATTGCAGCAAAGCTTGACTCCATGGCAATTGGCACAAGTGCTGTGTTTGAAAGCAAAAATGACAATACATTTAATATTGTCCGTTTAATGTCAAAAACATCTGTTCCTGATTCTGTCCAATATCGTCAGATTCAGGTTGTCGCATCATCTGTAGATGAGGCACGTTCTAAGGCAGACAGTATTATGACAGCTTTGCAGGGTGGGGCAGACTTTGAGACTCTTGCAAAGAAATATGGTCAGACTGCTGAAAAAGTATGGTTTACAGGTCGTCAATATGAGGGTGCTCCTTCTATGAGTCAGGATAATCGTCAGTATATTGAGACTCTTATCAATACTGGTGTAAACGAAACCAAGAACCTTTCTCTGACTCAAGGAAATGTTATTATGCAGGTAGTTGACCGCCGTGCTATGACTGATAAGTACACTGCAGCTGTAATAAAGAAGTTTATTGATTTTACAAAGGAGACTCGTGCAGCTTCTTATAATAAGTTTAGTGAGTTTGTTACAAAATGTACAACTATTGAAGACCTTGAGAAGATAGCTGCTAAGTATGGCTACAAAGTTCAAGAGCAGGCAAATGTTTCTACTGCCGATCACAACGTAGCTGGTATTAGAGCAACTCGTGATGCCTTAAAATGGATTTTTGCAGCTAAGGAAGGTGAAATAAGCCCACTGTATGAGTGCGGTGATAATGACCACATGCTTGTTGTAGCTTTGACAAAGGCTCATCCACAGGGCTATCGTGACGTCAAAGACACTCAGGTTCAAGAGTTTCTCAGACGTGAAGTGTTGAAAGACAAGAAGGCTGATATGCTTATGGCAAAGGTAAAGGGTGTTAACAGCATCTCGGCTGCAAAGGCTAAGGGAGCAAAAGTTTCCACTCTTGACCAGATTACATTCGCATCACCAACATTTATCCCAGAAACTGGTGCCGCTGAGCCAGCTTTGTCTGGTGCCGTTGCTGCCACACCTTCTGGCAAATTCTCAAAAGCTCCAGTCAAAGGAAATTCGGGTGTTTATCTTTTTCAGGTGGTAAAGAAGACAAAGCGTGCTGACGCTAAATATGATGAGAAGGCAGAAATTAGAACTGCTGCTCAACAAAACACTCAGATTTTGAGTAACTTCATGCAGGATCTTGTTCAGAAAGCAAATGTTGTTGATAACCGTTATTTGTTCTTCTAAAAAGAAAACTGATAAGAGATAATTTATTTAACTATAATATTTTATTGAGGTGGAACTTTTTATAAGTTCCACCTTTTTTGATTATTTCTTTTATTCTATAAGTAAATATTTGTGTATAGAGAGAAAGATATATTGCAAAAAAATTATTAATTTTGTAGCCATTGATAGAATGAAGGGCTTTCCTAAGCCTAAATTTGCATAATCGGCATTATGATAAATAAAGTGTCTGGATTATTATGTATGCTCTTTTTAACTATTACTACTATTAAATTAAATGGAGCAAATGAAAATAATGAGATATTGCTTAAGGTCTTTCATTACCAAGAGCAGTTCAAGAATTCTATGCCAGATTCAATTATCACCAATGCATACATGAAATATACAATAAACATTGCAAAGAAGAACGCTCTTCTTATGACTGTTCCGACAATGTACAGACCATATAGAATGAAAGAAAGGAAATTCTTTACAGAGAACTATTCCAATATTATATACTACAATCGTGATAAGGTAAAAGTTAAAAGACAAATAAAAGTTACGACAAATACAAGAGGTAACGACCTCTTTGACTATATGTTGAAATTTCTTGGACCTGATATATATGAGCCGACAATTGTTGAGAACATTTTATTATCCCCTTTTAATAAACACAACAGGAGATTTTATATTTATCATAACATTGCAAACGATAGCATTACCACAACTATTCGATTTCGTCCTAAAGTAAAGAACACTCAACTTGTTCGTGGTGATGCGGTCATTGAGAATGCCACTGGCCGCATTGTTTTGTATCAAATACGCGGTGAATACGATATGGTACGTTTTAATCTATATGCCATAATGGGAAAAGAAGGATACAAAAGCCTGTTTCCTATAGAATGTAACGTTAATGCGCGACTCTCGTACATAGGAAACAAGGTGTTATCTAATTTTCATGCAATATATGAACTTGATAAGACACTTCCAGACTCAATAGTAGACTCCAAAGACCGGAGTATTCTTCGTCAGGTCCGTCCCATACCATTATCAAAGCGAGAGAAAGAAATAGTTGATGAGTATCGTGAGAAAAGGAAAACTGAACAATTACTGGAAATACATGACACCGCAAAAGTACAAGAAGAGTCTGAGAAACGTAATATGGTTAAATATATTTTCTGGGATGTTATTGGTGATAACCTACTAAACAAGATTACCGCAGACTTCGGAGAAGACCAAAAAGGACATCTGCGTATCGGACCTATCTTCAATCCACTGTATTTCGGTTACAATGAGAAACAGAAGCTTGTATATAAGTTTGATACACGTCTGACATATGCGATAAGTGCTAACAGTGATTTATATGTGAGGTTACGAATGGGATATTCATTCAAATTAGACCAGTTTTATATAAAGACACCATTCAGATGGAACTTCAACAAACGCAAAAACGGATATATAGAAGCTTATTTCTCTAATGGTGACAGAATTTACAATTCCACCATATTAGATCATGTGAAAGAGACTCACCCAAAGCGAATTGATGATCTCGACAACATGAAACTGGATTATTTCCGTGAATTGGAGCTTAAGATGTTTGTAAACTACGATTTAACAGAAAAGTTCGGTTTACAGTTAGGTTATGTATACAGACGTAGGTCTGCTATATCGCCTCAACATTTCAAGGAGGTTGACAAACCGACACGTTACAACACCTTCTCACCTATGATGCAATTACAATACCGACCAGCTGGTTATAAAGGAGTTATTCTGACAGCAGACTTTGAGAATGGTCTTAGAAAAGTCTTCTCTTCTGACGCTAAGTATTTCCGGTTTGAGATTGACGCGTCATATATTCATCAGATGTCTTGCATGCGATCTTTGTCAATGCGAGTCGGAAGCGGCTTCTATATATTAAAAGGTGATAATCAATATTTTCTTGATTACTCAAATTTCTGTGAAAACAATATTCTTACAGGCTGGAATGATGACTGGACTGGAGAATTTGAATTGTTGAATAGTACATGGTACAATGCGTCAGACTATTATTTTCGCACAAACATTACTTATGAATCGCCACTACTGATATTATCTCGTATGCCTATTGTGGGACATTTTACAGAGAAAGAGCGCATTTATCTCAGCGGACTGCACGTAAGAAGTCTGCATCCGTATATTGAGTGTGGTTATGGATTTACCAACAGACTGTTTTCTATGGGAGTGTTTATGGGATTTAGCCAGCAGCATTTCGAAGGTTTTGGCTTTAAGTTTGGTTTTGAGTTATTTAACAACTGGTAAGAAACATAAAAAGAAAGAACATATATATGGAGGATTTGAGACACACCTCTCCCCCACTGACTGTATACAAAGCCAGTGCCGGTTCTGGCAAGACATTTACTCTTGCCATAGAATATATTTCATTGCTCATACATAACCCTAAGAATTATGAGCGAATTCTCGCAGTAACGTTTACCAACAAGGCTACGGAAGAGATGAAGATGCGCATTATCGGACAACTCTATGGAATATGGAAAGAATTGCCTGATTCTAAAGACTATATGGATAAGATTATAGAAAAGACCGGTAAGAATAAAGACACCATAGTAAAGAATGCCGGTATTGCTCTATCGTTGCTTATCCACCACTACAATCAATTCCGGGTACAGACTATTGATGCCTTCTTCCAAAGTGTTTTACGTAACTTGGCACGTGAATTAGACCTCACTCCGAGTTTACGAATAGACCTTAACGACCGTCAGGTTGAGGAGGCTGCAGTCGATAATCTTATTTTGGAACTGACACCAGGTAATCCGCTCATGCATTGGTTACTTGATTACATTAATCATAATATACAAGAAGACCAAAGCTGGAATGTCATTGGAGAGATTAAGAAATTCGGTCTTAATATCTTTCGGGACTTCTATAAGAAACACGAAATGGAATTAAACCGGCTGATGCAAAGCAATAAATTTTTCGATACATACATAAGCCGGTTACGAGGACAACGGCAACGCATACAGGAAGAATACGCAAAAGATATTAAGGAACTGACAAATCTTTTCCAGAACTCAGGATATGACAATCCGGAATATTACAAGTATGCCAACCAGGGCTCTATATACAAATTTATCCATAGCATACAAGACTGTCCCATAAACAATAATCCCCTGCCCGGACGTGTATTGACATTCATCGATGATCCAAATAAAATGACTCAAAACGTGGTTGACAAGCAAGAATTCCTTAACTTTGCCAACCAGACATTAATCCCACACTTGAATTCTTTCATAGAAAAACGGACCGGGCTGTGGTGCGAGTATCAATCAATATCACTGACTCTTAGTCATTTAAGTCAATTGCGACTATTGCATGCCATTGCTGCGAAGGTTGATGAGCTGAACATGACAGCAAACCGTTTCCAATTAAGCAACACACAATCGTTACTAAGCAGCCTTATTGCTGATAGTGACTCTCCTTTTATCTTTGAGAAGATTGGCACACAACTAAAACACATCATGATAGATGAGTTCCAAGATACCAGTACATTACAATGGAAAAACTTTAAGGTATTGCTTGATAACTGTCTGTCAAACAGCGGATCACACGATTTGATTGTAGGAGATGTCAAACAAAGTATCTATAGATGGCGTGCAGGCGACTGGAAACTGCTCAATGACATTGAACACGATTTCCATCAGGAGCAATTAAAGGTAGAGCCATTAGACACAAACTATCGCTCAGAACAGAAAATCATAGAATTCAATAATGTGTTCTTTGAAGAAGCTGTAAAGAAAACAGTTACAGAACTTGAAAAAGACAACATAAAGAACCATCAGCAACTGACTAAAGCCTATGCTGATACTAGCCAGAAAATAAAAAAATCAAATAAGAAAGGTTATGTAAGGATTGAGCTTTATCCAAATACCGATTACCAAGACACCATTATGACGCGCCTATTGGAAAGCATTGACGAATTGCTGGAGAAAGGAGTTGCTCTGCATGACATTGCTATACTCGTTAGAGCCAATAATGACATTCAAGCAATAGCTACCCTACTCATGCGCGAGCGTCCTGAAATAAACCTAATTTCTGACGAGGCTTTCCGTCTCGACGCATCTTTGGCTGTAAATATTCTGATAGATACCTTGAGAATTCTCGTGCAACCAGATGATCTTGTTACCCTCGCGCGTCTTACAAAAGCATACCATCAGCATGTTTTAAATGACATGGATGACATGGATGACGTGGTGAACCTCATAGTTACCGACAAATATCCAGAAAGTGATTGTGCGAATAAAAAACAGAGAATGGCAGAACTTGTAAAAGACAAACTATATAGCACATTACCTGAGGCTTTACGCACTGAGCGTCACCAGCTTCTAACAATGCCACTCGCAGACCTTGTCGATAAGTTATATGCTCTGTTTCAACTCAATACGCTATTTCATCAAAGTGCTTATATATGTTGTTTTTATGATTGCCTTGGTGAATATCTGCAAGACCACGTTGCCGATATAAGCCAGTTCCTGGTGGAGTGGGATGAAAAACTTCACGAGAAAACTATACAAAGCGATGAGACCGACGGCTTAAGAATCATATCCATCCATAAGAGTAAGGGGTTGGAGTTCGATACCGTCATTATTCCATTCTGCGACTGGCAATTGGAACGGAATAGCATAATCTGGTGCGAAAAGAAAGAGACTCCACCTTTCGACCAATTACCAGTCATTCCAATAGACTTCAGCCGTAAGAACATGAAAGGCACTGTATATGAGGAGGACTATCAAGAAGAGCATCTGCAAAACATAGTCGACAATATGAATCTCTTATATGTCGCCTTCACCCGAGCTGGCAAAAATCTTATAATAACAGGCAAGCGAATGTCTGAGAAACGTAAGAAAGAAAAAGCAAGTCTCGTCATCTCATCCAACAGGAGTGAGGTTATTGAAGAATCACTTGAACAGATTTCTAAAGAATTAGAGGAGTGTCGTTATGAAACTCCTTCCACGGATAAAGATCCTATATTATTCGAATATGGTAAGCTTGAGAATACATTGCTGCAACAAGAAAAGACTGATGACGACCAGGAAGAAACTCAAAATGTCTTTCTCTCCCCTGCTCTACCGGTAAAAATACATATAGAGACACATACTAGCCCGGTACAATTCTTACAAAGCAACAAAAGTCGTGACTTTGTAAGTGGTGAAGACGAGACACCGAGAGATACAAGATATATCAAACTTGGTAACATACTGCACTTGTTGTTCTCCACTATTCACACTACAAATGATATCAATGACAAGCTACGGGAACTGGAGTTTGACGGTATTCTGTATGATGATGAGATAACTGAGAAAGACATTCGCGAGAAACTAAAGAAAGCCTTTTTAAATAACCATGTAAAAGATTGGTTCTCAGGAAGATGGAAATTATACAATGAATGTACAATTCTTTCAAAAGACGAAAAAGGAGCTATGGTTGAGTGTCGTCCTGACCGTGTTATGGAATCAGATGACGAAATCATTGTTGTTGACTTCAAGTTTGGAAAACCTCACGAGGGATACAAAGACCAAGTTCAAGAATACATGCGCTTGCTGTCACAAATGAGTAACAAGCATGTCAAAGGCTACCTTTGGTACGTGCTTCGTCATGAAATAGTTAATGTAGAACGGAAATAGAGAAGAATGGAAAATACCTTTTTATTGCATGTAGCGAAAGACATGCTTAACAAATATGGAACAAACCAGGCAAACATAGCTGTAGTTTTTCCGAATAAGCGAGCCGCGCTATTTATAAACCAGGCTTTGACCGCACTTGCTGGCAAACCGGTGTGGTGTCCGAAATATCTGACTATCAGTGAGTTGTTTCGCAACCATTCCAACCTTACAATCGCAGATCCTATAAAGGCTATTTGTGACCTACATAAGAGCTTCGTCTCTGTAACAGGCAAGGAAGAAACCCTTGACCAGTTCTATGGCTGGGGACAGCTTCTGCTTTCCGACTTCGATGACATCGACAAGAACAATGCGGATGCGAAAAAAGTTTTTGCCAATCTGCGGGATCTGCGTGAATACGACGATCTTTCATACCTTTCTGAACAGCAGAAGGAGATTATAAAACGTTTCTTTGGCAACCTCAATGATGACAAGAGTCTTCTACAGAAACGATTTCTGCAACTGTGGGATAGGCTATATCAAGTATATATTGACTATAATGGTCGTCTTAAGAGAGAGGGACTGGCATACGAAGGTATGCTCTATCGCGACGTTATAAGTAGGGAAAATGTCACATTCGAGTATGAGCATTACGTATTTGTTGGCTTCAACGTATTGCATGAGGTGGAGCGGTTGCTATTCAAACGTCTAAAGTCGGAGGGGAAAGCCACTTTCTATTGGGACTACGACCATTACTACACCGACATAAATTATGAGGGACAAGGTCATGAGGCAGGATTCTATATCCGCCGGCACTTGCTGGAATTTCCAAATGAGCTTGATAACGGTGACAATAATCTCTATTGTCAGATGAACGAGCCGAAAGATATGACTTTTATCAGTGCCGCGACAGAGAATATACAGGCGCGCTATGTCAGTACGTGGCTTAGAAGTCTTAAGCGTGACCCGGAATCAAAGAAGGTTGACACAGCAATCGTGCTATGCAACGAGGGACTCCTTCAGACTGTCATTCATAGTATTCCTGACGACATAGGCTCTATAAACGTCACCGCAGGATACCCGTTACAACAGACACCCATAGCCTCTCTTGTCACGTTGCTTGTAAATCTGTGGATGAATGGCTTCTCAAAAAGACATCAAGCGTTCAGATTACACGAGTTAAACAACCTGTTCCGACATCCTTATGCCGTGTTTATCTCGCCTGAGATTCCAGAGCTGCATAGGAATCTCAATGAAAATCGCATTTATTACATAAAAGCAGATGAGCTTCGTAAAGACGAGAGTCTATCTTATCTCTTTGACTCAATCTTTGAGGAAGACCATGAAACTCAAAAGCCACACCTGACAGAATGGCTCAAGACCATAGTCAAGACAGTCGCGCAACATGGCGAAGACAATAATGACGCAATGTTTCAAGAGTCGCTCTACAGAATGTATACATTACTTAACCGTTTGTCGGACTTGATTAATTCTGGTGATTTGATCGTTGAGAACACCACGCTACAACGATTGCTGCGACAATTGACTGCCGCTACCACCATCCCATTCCATGGCGAGCCAGCCAGAGGGGTTCAGATAATGGGAGTGCTGGAAACCAGAAACCTCGATTTCGAGCACGTGCTTATATTATCGTGCAATGAGGGTAATATGCCAAAAGGTGTTGATGATGCCTCTTTTATCCCTCATGCGTTAAGGGCTGCATACGGTCTGACGACAATCGATAATAAGGTGGCTATATATAGTTATTATTTCCACAGGTTATTACAACGCGCAAAGGATGTTACCATATTATATTGCAACGCTACAGAAGGTAGTCATACTGGCGAGATGAGTCGTTTCATGTTGCAAATGCTTGTTGAATGGAGGCATTCCATAAAACGGGAGACCTTGCAAGCAGGGCAGACACCAGTTTGGAATCACGTTAAGGCAATTGAGAAACATGGAGTGGTAACCGACCGTATCAGACATCTGAACGTTCTCTCCCCTACTGCCATCAACACTTACCGGACTTGCCAGATACAGTTCTTCTATAAGTATGTGGCTGGACTGCGTGAACCAGATCAGACCGACGAGGCGCAAGTAGACAACCGCATCTTTGGTAACATCTTCCACCGCGCCGCACAGCTCATGTATGAGCAGCTCCTTCCAGAAGTGATTGAGACTCTTGAGCCAGTTGACTTACTTTTGAAAGAACCCGCCAAACTTGCCACAGTCTTAGACCAGGCTATCAGTGAGGAGCTGTTCAACTTACCTAAGGGAACCGTCAGACACCCTGAGCTCAACGGGTTACAAATCATTAACCGTGAGGTCATCTCAACATATCTACTCCAGTTACTGCGAAATGACAGGAAACTAATTCCTTTCCGCGTCATTGGGCATGAGGTTGATGTGGCATACGATGTAACAATAGGTAACCGTAAGATAAAAATCGCTGGACGCATTGACCGTATTGACCAGCCAAACACCGGCACACAGTATTCCAGGTTAAGGGTCGTTGACTATAAAACAGGCTCCCGTCTTGCCAAAGATATAAAGAGTATGGATGATGTGTTTGACTCCGCAAAGATACAAACATACCATAACGACTACATCATGCAAGCACTGCTTTATAGTATTATTGTGGGAAAACGGCAGGGAGGTAAGGTATCCCCTGCCCTGTTGTTTGTGCAGCGTGCCGGGAAAGATGATTACAGCCCGGTCCTGACCTACAATGGAGAGCCTATTGATGATGTTCACACACTTGAGAATGATTTTATGGAGCATCTTAGACAACTGTTGGAGGAACTTTACGACAGCCGACAGCCATTTGTGCCTACAGAGAATAAAGCACATTGTTCCTATTGTCCGTATAGAGCCATGTGTGGAAAATAACCACTTATTCGTGAAAAGATTCAAAAAGTATATCTAAAAATATGTAATATGACATTTTTTGCGTATCTTTGCAGTCAATTACATTACATTAATTTTAATAAGCTAACAATGATTTATTCAAAGGAAGTTGACAACATGTGCGTTGTCGCAAAAGGTCCAAACCACGGACCAGCTCCTATTCCTGAGGAAGGAAAATGGATTCAGGCAAAAGAAATCAAGGACATCTCTGGCTACACCCATGGCATTGGCTGGTGCGCCCCACAGCAGGGAGCATGTAAGCTCTCTCTGAATGTGAAAGACGGCATCATTCAGGAAGCTCTGGTTGAGACTATCGGATGTACGGGTATGACTCACTCTGCAGCCATGGCATCAGAAATCCTGCCAGGCAAGACTATTTTGGAGGCTCTGAACACCGACTTGGTATGTGATGCAATCAACACAGCAATGCGCGAGCTGTTCCTGCAGATTGTATACGGACGTACACAGAGCGCGTTCTCTGAAGGCGGACTGGTTATTGGAGCAGGATTGGAAGACCTCGGTAAGGGTTTGCGTAGTCAGACAGGTACACTCTATGGAACAGTTGCCAAGGGTACCCGTTATCTGGAGCTCACCGAAGGCTACATCACCAAGCAGTTCCTCGACAAGGACAGTCAGGTATGCGGCTATGAGTATGTTCACCTCGGCAAGATGATGGAGGCTATCAAGAACGGTATGGACGCTAATGAGGCTGTCAAGAAGTTCACAGGCTCTTATGGTCGTACTACTGCCGAGCAGGGAGTTGTTAAAGCTATTGATCCACGTAAGGAATAAGGAGGACGAACGATGATTAGAAAAGTTAGTTTTGAGAGTCAAGAGCGCCGTATCAATCAGGTACTTGCCGCTTTGAAAGAGAATGGTATCAACAGTATCGAGGAGGCAAACCAGATTTGCGAGGATGCTGGTGTCGATCCATATCAGATGTGTGAGGACACACAGCGTATATGCTTTGAGAATGCAAAATGGGCATACGTTTGTGGTGCGGCTATCGCTATCAAGAAAGGTGTAAAGAACGCAGCTGACGCTGCTGAGGCTATCGGCATTGGTTTGCAGAGCTTCTGCATTCCTGGTTCTGTTGCTGACGACCGCAAAGTGGGAATCGGACACGGAAACCTTGCAGCTCGTCTGTTACGCGAAGAGACCGAGTGCTTCGCATTCCTTGCTGGTCACGAGTCGTTTGCTGCAGCCGAGGGAGCCATCAAGATTGCCGAGATGGCTAACAAGGTTCGCAAGAAGCCACTCCGCGTTATCCTCAACGGTCTGGGCAAGGATGCAGCTATGATCATCAGCCGTATCAATGGCTTCACATACGTGCAGACACAGTTTGACTATTACACTGGTGAGGTGAACGTAGTTAAGGAGACACCATACTCCGATGGTCCGCGTGCCAAAGTGAAGTGCTATGGTGCCGACGACGTTCGTGAGGGTGTTGCTATTCTCTGGAAAGAGAATGTCGATGTATCGATAACAGGTAACTCTACCAACCCTACTCGTTTCCAGCATCCTGTGGCAGGTACTTACAAGAAGGAGCGCACACTCGCTGGTAAGCCATACTTCTCTGTTGCTTCTGGTGGCGGTACCGGTCGTACTCTTCATCCAGACAACATGGCAGCCGGTCCTGCTTCATACGGTATGACAGACACCATGGGACGTATGCACTCTGACGCTCAGTTTGCAGGCTCCTCATCTGTTCCTGCTCACGTGGAGATGATGGGCTTCCTTGGTATCGGCAACAACCCGATGGTTGGCGCAACTGTTGCTATTGCAGTTGAGATCGACCTGAAGTTAAACAGACGTTAATCATTATTTAATTATCAGCCCCCCAGCCCCCGAAAGGAGTAGCTGGGGGCTTCTTATAAGCTATTCTCCCATAGGTGGGGGCTTCGTAATAACAGATGAAGGAACTATATCTGTCAAGCATACAAAATCCCAGGATTAAGAAATTGCTTGCACTCCAAAGCAAGTCTTCCTTAAGACGTGAGAGCGGACTCTTTGTTGTTGAAGGTCAACAGGAGATTGGACATTGTGTCGATGCCGGCTACGAGATAGCATCGCTATTCTATTGTCCAGACATATTGGAATCAGAAGGAAAGACAGTAGAGTTCTCTCATCTTTCTGCCGATGAGTATTTCACCGTCTCAGCTGAGGTATATCAGAAGATAGCATACCGTGGCTGTACGGAGGGAGTTATCGCAGAAGTCAAGGTACGCCAATATACTTTAGATGACCTCAGATTAGACAAAGCCCCTTTAATAATCGTTCTTGAGCGAGTAGAGAAGCCGGGTAACCTCGGAGCGGTATTGCGCAGTGCCGACGCAGCCAATGTCAGTGCAGTTATTGTTTGCGATCCTCTGACAGATATCTATAATCCCAACTTGATACGCTCTTCCGTGGGTGCTGTCTTTACCGTACCTTGTGTATCCTGTACTTCCGAGGAATGTATTCAATACTTACAGTCACACAACATTCAGATTCTTACCGCACAACTTCAGGACTCACACCTGTATTATGACACAGACATGCGATGTGCCACTGCCATTGTCATGGGAACGGAATCCACTGGACTGACTCCGTTATGGCGACAGGCAGCAACCGCACATATCCAGATTCCTATGCTTGGGCGCATCGACTCCCTGAATGTTTCTGTCAGCGCAGCCATCCTCATGTTTGAGGCGGTAAGACAAAGGGGAAATAATTAGTATTATACATCACGGAGGCTTTCCTCCATTTCTGGGATAGCCTTAACTATTTTGCTTAAGAACTCGCTTGAAGCCAGCTTGTCAAGGAGTTCCTGCTTGGTACCAACAGCAAAAAGGCGACTATTCAGATACGGCGACTTGTCGTTTCCTACCTGCAACTCAACACCACGCCAAATTTTCTCATTCGGTATCCCTTTTGGTGGAGGAATAACTTTTATCTTTACAAAAGAAGTCTTTGTTGCAGAGACAATGTCCGACGTAACCTCAACTTCAGCAAAATCATCACACTCAGGCACCTCAGTCACTACCCGCTTGCTAACTTCCTCCAGCATTTTCCGTATTCTTTCCTCCATATCTTAACAGCATTATATTTCTGGATACAAAAATATAAAAATTATTTAGGAAACCACCATAATTTAATGAGATTCTTTAAGCAAACTATCTAATATAGTATTGTTTACCCACACTCATCACGCCCTTTGGCGCCTGTCAAGGGGAATGCATACCGACTCCATCCACGCCTCAGTGGTATTAGACGACCTCTTCTCTGACTGACAAATACGGGATAAGAGTAAGCATTCGGAATTTGTCATGACTAAAGCCATATGATAAAGATACAACAAAAACGACAGCAGTTGACAGAATTCATTACAATCTTTCTACCGCTTATGATTTGCAATCCAACGAGCGAGAACATCTAAGCACTCGGGAGTTTTTCGGAATATTGACCTGTTGGAGAGTGTATCTACTAAAATTTATTTAGAATGTAAAAGGGTGCTGAAGAATATCGCCAAGCAACTTCGTTATACAAATGTTTTTGGATTTTTCCACGTAATGGTGTTAAACTATCTTAGTTTTTTTCCTTACCTTTGCTGAGGTAATGATAAGACAGAAAGAAAATAATGCGTATATATACTTTTGATAACACGTTAGACGGCTTACTTACAGCCGTTTACGACGCTTTCGCACTTAGGCAGCAGCCTGAGGAGTTGATTGGTGAGGGAGGTCAGATACCATTGTTCTGCGATGATGTCCATAATGTTAAGACAGCCACAGATAAAGCAGAACGGGTTTGGGCTGGTTTGGAAAGCCGTCTGTCAAAGGAAGCCATACGCATGATATCAGTAAGTTGGCTTTCTGAGCTCCAAGAGCTAAACACCCCTTTGTTTCGTTATATCTGTAAGGTTTTCAAGGAACCAAAGAATGCTCCAAGCATTGAGCGAAACTTCTCCGACCCTGATATTATTACAGTAACAAACATTGCCCGTCGTGTGATGCACGAACAATTACGTATGAAACAGTTCATACGTTTTCAGAAAGCCAAAGACGGAACATATCTCGGCGTTGTGTCACCAGACCATAATGTCTTGCCACTAATCACCGACCACTTTAGTGACCGTTTCGGTGACCAGCCGTGGCTTATCTATGACGCGAAACGTAAATACGGTTATTATTATGACCGCACTGAAGTCGTACATGTAACTTTTGAGAAAGAGTCCACCCTCCCATTCAACCTTGCCAACGGTAAGCTTGATGAGCAGACGCTAAGTGATGATGACCAACTGTTTCAGGAGTTGTGGCGCACATATTTCAAATCTATCTGCATAAAGGAGCGGATGAATCCAAAGAAACAGCGGAGCGATATGCCCCGCCGTTATTGGAAATATATGACCGAGAAACAATAATCCTTTTACTCATCGGCGAACAACTTGCCAGTACCATGGATGTGAGTGACGCGGTCGTTGAGCTCACTAAGCTTACCATGATTCCAGCGTTCTGTCGTTCCTACGAGATAACCTGTGATGCGTTGCAGCTTGTCAATATGCTTTCCGCCACATTTTGGACAGACCTCAAGTTTCGGATCGGCATTTTCATATCCGCAATCCATACAGCGGTTACGGTTATGGTTCACACTTCCATAACCCATATTAAGGCGATCCATCATATCAACAACACTCATTATAACCTGAGGATTATGTGTGGCATCGCCATCAATCTCCACATAAAAAATATGTCCGCCTCGGGTAAGGTCATGGTATGGAGCCTCTATCTCAGCCTTATGCCGTGCAGAGCATTTATAATATACCGGCACGTGGTTTGAGTTTGTATAATAGTCACGGTCGGTAATACCTGGAAGTATTCCAAAGTCCTTACGGTCTTTCTTGGTAAACTTGCCGGCAAGTCCTTCTGCCGGTGTAGCCAGTACACTGTAGTTATGGTGGTATCGCTCAGAGAACTCATTTGCACGATCACGGAAATAGGTAATAATGCGTAGACCTAACCGTTGGCTCTCCTCCGACTCACCATGGTGTTTTCCGGTAAGAGCGACGAGACACTCTGCGAGTCCGATAAATCCGATACCTAATGTACCTTGGTTGATTACCGACTCTATCGTATCCTCCGGCTTCAGCTTATCAGCACCAATCCATAGGGAGCGCATAAGAAGAGGGAACTGCTTTACGAATGCTGTCTTCTGGAACTGAAAGCGGTCGTCAAGCTGTTTTGCAGTGACCTCTAACATATTGTCAAGCTTTGCAAAGAAAGCAGCAATGCGGGCTTCCTGATCCTCAATATCCATACATTCGATTGCGAGGCGCACTATATTGATAGTGGAAAACGACAAATTACCTCTTCCAATACTTGTCTTCTTGCCGAAGCGGTTCTCAAAGACACGTGTGCGACATCCCATGGTAGCCACCTCATGCAAGTATCGCTTTGGATCATCAGCCTTCCACTCATCAGATTGGTTATAGGTCGTATCCAGATTCAAGAAGTTCGGGAAGAACCTCCGGGCCGTCACCTTGCATGCCAACTGATATAGGTCATAATTGGGATCATCCGGCAAATAGTTCACCCCTCGTTTCTTTTTCCATATTTGGATTGGGAAGATTGCGGTCTCACCATTTCCCACACCCTCGTAAGTGGAAAGGAGAAGCTCACGCATAACACATCGTCCCTCTGCGGAAGTGTCTGTTCCATAATTTATACTCGAGAACACCACCTGGTTTCCACCGCGAGAGTGAATGGTGTTCATATTGTGTATGAAAGCCTCCATAGCCTGATGCACACGTCCTACAGTCTTATTAACGGCATGTTGCAGTATGCGCTCCTCACCTTGTAAGCCATCCAATGGCTTCTTCAGATAATCAATCAGCGGCAGTTCATACAGATGGTGGTAGTCTGCTCCGTACAGATCCTCAAGGCTCTTAATCTCCTCGATGAAGCTGAGGCGCACAAAAGGAGCCAGATAGAAGTCGAAAGCGGGAATAGCCTGTCCACCATGCATCTCATTCTGTGCACATTCCATTGAGATACATGCCAGCACACTGGCAGTCTCTATGCGTTTAGCCGGACGGCTCTCTCCATGTCCTGCCATAAAGCCACGATGCAGGATATTGTCAAGCGGATGCTGGCAGCATGTCAAGGACTTCGTAGGATAATAATCCTTGTCATGAATGTGCAGGTAGTTATGCTCCACAGCGTCACGGCTCTCCTCCGACAGCAGATAGTCATCCACAAAAGGCTTGGTTGTCTCACTTGCAAATTTCATCATCATGCCCGCTGGAGTATCTGCGTTCATGTTCGCATTCTCACGAGTGACATCATTCGACTTTATATTAACAATGTCAAGGAACACCTCACGAGTCTTAGCTTTTCTGGCAATACTACGCTGATTCCTATAGGCGATATATTTCTGTGCGACATCCTTACGTGAGCTTTTCATCAGCTCAAGCTCAACAGCGTCCTGAATATCCTCTACGGTCATCTGCGACTTACCGCGGGTGTATATTCTGTCTGTTATCAACTGAAGAAGATGCTCATCCTCGCCTTTATCCGTATGTATCATTGCCTTACGGATAGCAGCCATAACTTTCTGTTCGTTAAACCCTACAATGCGCCCATCACGCTTTACTACGGTCTGTATCATGGTTTTGATATCGTTTAAAGTGATTAGAAATTTCTTATAGATTTTAGTCATGCAAAGGTACTATATTATTTAATAAGAAGCACGCTCCAATTATCCCTAAATTAGTTAAAGTATGTCAATCCACTGACAATCAGCAACATGATAAAAGCAGGTTTGATTATATCAAAAAAAATCGGATGTCATCCCGACGTCCGATTTTCAAAAAACAAACTACTTAAAAACTAATCTACTAAAACAAATCAAAAAAATATCTTTTCGTGGCATCACGCCATTATTTCATTCATTTCTTAATGCAAAAGTAGTGCTTTTTACATAAACTTGCAAGTTTTTGAGTCAAAACAGTGCCCAAAAAACACGATTTTAACACAAAATGAGGACATTTTCAACTAAATGTCCTCATTTTGTTAAGCAGATATTACAATTTCTTATTATAATGATATTACATCATACCGCCCATTCCTGGTGCTCCGCCCATTGGCATTGCAGGCTCCTTCTCTGGCTTGTCAACAATAAGACATTCTGTAGTAAGGAACATACCAGCAATAGAAGCAGCGTTCTCTAAGGCTACACGGGCAACCTTTGCAGGATCGATGACACCAGCCTCACGCAAATCCTCATATTTGTTAAGACGTGCGTTATAACCAAAGTCGCCTTCACCTTCACGAACCTTCTGAACTACTACGGCACCCTCAGCACCGCCATTAATAGCAATCTGGCGCAAAGGCTCTTCAATAGCACGCTCTACGATATTGATACCAGTCTGCTCGTCAGCATTGTCACCCTTAAGGTTTTCCAAAGCTTTCAACGCGCGGATATAAGTGGTACCACCACCAGCGACGACACCTTCTTCTATTGCGGCACGAGTAGCACACAAAGCATCGTCAACACGATCTTTCTTCTCCTTCATCTCAACCTCGCTATTGGCACCGACATACAGTACAGCTACGCCACCGGCGAGTTTGGCAAGGCGCTCCTGAAGCTTCTCCTTATCGTATGAGCTTGATGTGTTCTCTATCTCCTTTTTAATCTGTGCCACGCGCTCGGCGATAGCCTCTTTACTTCCTGCGCCATTAACGATAGTGGTATTGTCTTTAGAGACAGTGACTTTGTCACAGGTACCGAGCATTTCCAAAGTAGCCTTGTCAAGTGTAAGACCCTTTTCCTCACTAATCACAGTACCACCAGTAAGTACGGCGATATCCTCGAGCATTGCCTTACGACGGTCACCAAAGCCAGGAGCTTTGACGGCACAGATTTTCAAGCCACCACGTAAGCGGTTGACAACTAAAGTAGTGAGAGCCTCTGAGTCAACATCCTCAGCGATAACGAGCAATGGACGTCCACTCTCAGCAGCCGGCTGCAACACTGGCAGGAAATCCTTGATATTGCTAATTTTCTTATCATATATCAGAATATAAGGATTCTCCATTACACACTCCAGCTTGTCGGCATCAGTAACAAAATATGCAGAGAGATAACCACGGTCGAACTGCATTCCCTCAACAACGCCAATGCTTGTATCGCGGCTCTTGCTTTCCTCGATGGTTATCACACCGTCTTTTGACACTTTACGCATAGCGTCTGCAAGAAGCTTACCAATCTCAGCGTCATTGTTGGCTGACACGGTAGCCACCTGCTCTATCTTATCATAGTTGTCGTTAACCTTCTCGGCTGAATCCTTGATGAAGTCAACAACCGCACCGACAGCCTTGTCTATACCACGCTTAAGGTCCATAGGATTGGCACCGGCAGTAACATTCTTCAGTCCTTCGGTAACAATAGCCTGAGTAAGTATGGTTGCTGTTGTAGTACCGTCACCAGCATCATCACCAGTCTTTGACGCCACACTCTTTACAAGTTGCGCACCAGTGTTCTCAAACTTGTCCTCAAGTTCTATTTCCTTAGCTACGGTAACACCATCCTTTGTAATCTGAGGAGCACCAAACTTCTTTTCAATTACGACATTACGTCCTTTAGGACCTAACGTTACTTTTACTGCGTCTGCCAGCTGGTCAACACCTTTTTTCAGGAGGTCGCGGGCATCCATATTGAATTTAATATCTTTTGCCATTTTTTTATTTCCTTTTTTGTTCGTTATATCGTTATTACGTTATATCGTTATTATTATCCTATCACCGCAAGTACGTCTGACTGGCGCATGATAAGATACTTCTCTCCCTCAAACTCCAATTCGGTACCACTGTATTTGCCATAAAGAACCTCGTCACCAGCTTTGAGAATCATCTCCTCATCCTTGGTGCCATTGCCTACGGCAACAATCTTTCCATGTAATGGTTTCTCTTTTGCAGTATCAGGGATAATGATACCGCCAACTTTCTCTTCAGCCGGTGCAGGAAGTACAAGCACCCGATCTGCTAATGGTTTAATGTTCATAACTTTTATTTTTAAGTTTAATAATTCTTTGTTTACCCCGAATATGGCGAAAAGTGTGCCAAAAAAGGAAAACTGACAATTCTGTCAGTAATGTCATGACAATATTGTCAGTTTTTTCTTACTTATATTATAAGAAATGTGTCATTTCAACAGATGGCTTTTTATCCATTGCATCTGTCCGAACTCAGTGGCATCACTTGTCCAATGTTCATTAATAGGTGTTATCAAGCTTTCTTTCTTACATTTCAGTGTATTCCATACGACGTAGCTGGTTGTAGGTGGACAAGTATTATCATTGTATCCCCATGTCATGTAAACAGGAGAGACAACGTGTCTGGCAAAGTTCACCACATCATAATATGACAATGTTTTGGCATTATTCGGTGTCAACACATTATCCATCTTATTAAAATGAGGATATCCGCCAGTACGACCTTTATCCATATATGCGCACATATCACTCAGAGCCGGATGGTTTACCACACATTGTGTGATGCGTTTGTCAAGCCCAGCCGTTACCAAGGCAAGAGCGCCTCCCTGACTTCCACCCTGTACAGCCATGTTTCTCCCATCCCATTCCGGTAATGACGCAAGGAGGTCAATACAACGTATCAATCCCAGATATACATGTTTCATATAATACCGGTCACGATGGTCGACGCCATTCTCTAAATACCCTCCATTATTTGCGTTAAAAGCATGACTGAGGTCATCAAAGGTCGCTTTTGGAAGCCTTGGATCCAATCCATGTATCTCAATCTCAAAACGGACAAAGCCATTTTCCGCATAATACTTATGGCGCAAAGGCTCTTTTATAGTCTTCACACCTGCCCCAGGAGGACAGAGCACGGCAGGACAAGAGCCAGCCTTGGCATCTTTGGGATAAAACAAATAACCGTACATGGAATGTCCTTCTTTGTCTATCAATAACTTTATCAGGTAACAGTCTATTTTATCCGTACAATACTCTTTTGCAAGTTCCTTGGTATATCTCAGCGGCATTTTCCGCATCTCATTGATATTACTGTTCCAAAACGTCATAAAGTCGGAAGGTTCCTGAGTATATGGAACGAGCTTATTTACAGAGAAGCCTACCTTGACATGGTGTGAGACAACGGTTCCATTATCAGAAAAGTTTAAGGTCAAGTCTCTGAAACCAGGTTTCTGACGTGTTCCGATACTCAACTTAGCCCGTCCGTTTTCCAATTTCACAGATCCTTTCTTATCTGGTTCCTGCATGTCATCAGATAAGTAATAATCAAGCATGCAGTCACATGGTACACCATATTTATATAATTGTATTTCCACCGTTGCTTTCTCACCAGTCTCGTACAACCAGTCTGGATGATCAGGCACTGTTACCCACAGATAGTCGCTTCGATAAGGGTAGTTCTCTGCCCTCACACTATTGCTTATAAACAGAAATACACTCATAAGAAGGAAAAGACACAGCTTCCTCTTAAATAGATTTTTGTTATAATCTTTCATTGTTAAAATAGATTGTTTTAATAGATATACCTTCTACACCGCAAAGGTACAACAAAATTTATTAATAAGTATCACTTTTCAAAGAAAACGCATTGGAATATCAGAAATATTACATATCTTTGCAAGAGTTTATCTAAATCCGTTATTATATGAAAGAGTTTTTTAAGTATGTCTTTGCGACTATTGTAGGAATCATCCTACTCTCAATTATCATGGGAATACTTGGTATTATGAGTCTTGTTGGAATCGTTGCATCAGGAGAACAGACAAAAAACATACAGGACAACTCGGTACTTGTGGTCAAGCTGTCAGGTACCATGAG
Organism: uncultured Prevotella sp.; assembly: GCA_905236455.1. Taxonomy (GTDB): domain Bacteria; phylum Bacteroidota; class Bacteroidia; order Bacteroidales; family Bacteroidaceae; genus Prevotella. The sequence goes on from CAJOPT010000004.1 coordinate 78,367, forward strand.
CGAAAGGGCAGAAAATGATATTATGGCTGAGTTTACCGGACAAATGGGTTCTCAGATCGGCTTGGATAATCTGCTCAGTGCCATCAAGAAAGCTAAGGCGAATGAAAGCGTCAAGGGTATATATATTGAGGCTGGAGCATTTGCCCCTGATTCATACGCCTCACTTCAGGCAGCGCGCAATGCCTTGCTTGACTTTAAGAAAAGCGGCAAATGGATTGTGGCATACGGAGACTCATATACGCAGGGTGCTTATTATCTCTCGTCCGTTGCCGATAAGTTGTGGGTAAATCCTGAAGGAATGATAGACTGGCATGGTCTTGCCTCAGAGAAGTTCTTTGTCAAGGATCTTCTGGAGAAGGCTGGAGTTAAAATGCAAGTAGCAAAAGTCGGCTCATATAAAAGTGCCGTCGAGACATTCATTGGTGACAAGATGAGTGACGCTGACCGCGAGCAGACATTAGCATACATAACCAGTATCTGGAATAATGTAACCAAGGACGTTGCTGCCAGCCGGAAGGTGTCGGTAGAGCAGTTGAATGCCTATGCAGACAGCCTTGTCACATTAGCTTCCCCCAGCAGCTATGTCAAGATGAGACTTGCTGACGGGCTCCTTTACACAGATCAGGTAAAACAGGAGGTAAAGAAAATGCTTAAGCTCGACGCTGATAAGTCTATCAACCAGTTGAGCATTAGTGACATGGCGACAGCCAAGGGCGACACAAAGGGAGATGAGATTGCCGTTTATTATGCCTATGGTGAAATAGTAAGTGGTGTGACGGGAGAGTTCTCGAGAGAGCATCAGATTGAATCAGAGAAAGTATGTTATGATCTGGAAAAGCTGATGAATGATGATGACGTTAAAGCTGTCGTCCTACGTGTTAACTCTCCAGGTGGAAGTGCATATGCGTCAGAGCAAATCAACCATTATATAAAAATGCTACAGGCAAAGAAACCCGTAGTGGTATCTATGGGTGGAATGGCCGCCTCTGGCGGATATTATATCAGCGCACCGGCAAACTGGATTGTCGCCGAGCCGACTACACTGACAGGAAGTATCGGAATCTTTGGAATGTTCCCTGACTTCAGTAACCTCCTCACGCAGAAACTTGGAATAAAGTTTGATGAAGTAAAAACAAATAAAAACAGTGCTTTCGGCTCCATGGGACGCCCGTTTAACGCTGAGGAGATGAGACTTCTTGAGTCATATATTGACAGAGGGTATAACACCTTCCGTCAGCGCGTCGCTGAAGGAAGAAAACTTTCTGTGGATAGTGTCGAGAAGATTGCCCAAGGTCATGTCTGGACAGGTGAGGATGCGTTAAAGATAAAACTCGTAGACCAACTTGGAGGCTTGGATGTCGCTCTTGCCAAGGCAGCCAAACTCGCAAAACTTGAAGAGTATCATGCCAAGAGCTATCCTGCACCAGCCGACTGGTTGGACAATTTCCTTAAAATGACGAAGAAGGGCAGTTATCTTGATGAGGGGCTCCAGGCTTTTATGGGTGAATACTATGAGCCTTTCATGTTTATCAAGACTATACGCCAGAAAGACCCGGTACAGGCACGCATACCTTATTATATTAATATAAAGTAACGGGTGTGTTGTATTATCAGAGTTAGTTATTAGTAATATCGTGATTTTGCTGATGGAAGGTGACTTTATAAAGATCAACGAATGGCTACTGCCAGCCAGCTGGATTTACGGGATGATTACAGGGCTAAGGAACCAGCTTTTCGAACTTGGCATCCTTAAAAGCCGGAGTTTCAAAATCCCAGTAATTTCAGTTGGAAACATTACAGTTGGCGGTTCTGGTAAGACTCCACATGTGGAATACCTCATTCGTTTATTGCAAGACAAAGTCAAAGTCGCCGTCCTCAGCAGAGGATATAAGCGTAAAAGCAAGGGGTTTATACTCGCTGACGATACCATGACAGCAGATGATATTGGTGACGAGCCATATCAGATGAAGAAGAAATTTCCACAAGTATATATTGCCGTTGACAAAAACAGGTGTGAAGGTATTGACAATCTCACCGATGATACCATTGCAAAAGGCACGGAAGTGATTCTCCTTGATGACGCATTTCAACATAGATATGTGAAGCCAGGTATCAACATACTCCTTGTTGACTATCACCGGCTTATAATCCATGACAAGCTCCTGCCTGCAGGAAGGCTCAGGGAGTCGAAGGATGGCAAGTCACGTGCCGACATTGTGATTATAACAAAATGTCCTAAAGACTTGAAAGCTATCAACTTCCGTGTGATCACGAAAGCCATGGGACTTTATCCGTACCAAGGATTGTTCTTTACGACCTTAAGCTACAAAAATCCCAAACAAGTTTTTGGAGAGAAGGAAAAACCGCTTGAGAGTATCAGCGGAGAGAATGTTCTCTTGCTTACAGGTATTGCGTCACCAAAGCAAATGATAATTGACCTGGAACCGCAATGTAAGTCTATAACCCCGCTCTCCTACCCTGACCATCACAGGTTCAGAAAATCTGATATTGAGAAGATTAACAGGACCTTCGCGGCGATGCCTTCACCTAAAACTATTATCACAACCGAAAAGGACGCAGTACGTCTTGATGGCATACAAGGATTAAGCCAAGAAGTACTTGACAATCTTTACGCTCTTCCAATAGAGATAAAGTTCATGTTGGATCAAGAAAATCTGTTTAACGAAAAAATAATCAGCTATGTACGAAAAAATTCAAGAAACAGCATCTTGGCTAAAAGCAAAGATGAGCACAAACCCAAAGACAGCGATCATACTGGGAACAGGCCTCGGACAATTATCTTCCGAAATAACTGAGGCTTACGAGTTTCCATATTCAGAGATACCAAACTTTCCCGTTTCCACAGTAGAAGGACACACTGGGAAACTTATCTTTGGCAAGCTTGGAGGAAAAGATATCCTTGCCATGCAAGGACGTTTCCATTACTATGAGGGGTATAACATGAAGGAGGTGACCTTCCCTATCAGAGTAATGTATGAGTTAGGAATACAAACCCTTTTTGTCAGCAATGCCGCGGGAGGTATGAATCCGACATTCAAAATTGGCGACATAATGATTATCACCGACCATATCAATATGATGCCAGAACATCCGCTACGTGGGAAAAACTTCCCCACCGGTCCAAGGTTCCCCGACATGCATGAGGCATACAGACATCAGCTCATAGAGCTTGCAGATGAAATTGCCAAAGAGAAGAATATCCCAGTACAACATGGCGTATACGTTGCCGTGCAAGGTCCTACATTTGAGACCCCAGCGGAATATCGCATGTATCGCATTTTGGGCGGTGATGCCGTCGGTATGAGTACCGTTCCAGAAGTAATAGTGGCAAACCACTGTGGCATAAAAGCTTTCGGCATAAGCATTATCACAGACCTTGGAGGCTTCGATGTGCCAGTAGCTGTCAGTCATGAGGAAGTGCAGGTTGCAGCCAATAAAGCACAACCGCTGATGACCGAGATTATGCGTGAGATGATCAGGCGTTCCTAAGTATTCATAAATAACATCTTTTGATATATTATCACATATTAATTTCACATGCAGATAGCAAACCTCGGGGAGTTTGGTCTTATTGACAGACTCACCAAAAACATAGAGATAAAAAATAAGGCTACAATCTATGGGGTGGGTGACGATTGTGCCGTGATGCATTACCCCGAAACAGAAGTCCTGGCTACTACCGACATGCTTATGGAGGGTGTACACTTTGACCTTACATATATTGGCATGCGCCATTTGGGATATAAAGCAGCGATGGTCAACATCAGCGACATCTTCGCCATGAACGGCACTCCTCGACAACTTATTATCAGCCTTGCTATAAGCAAACGGTTTACCGTGGAGGACATAGAGGAGTTTTATGAGGGTCTGAGATTAGCGTGCGACAAATGGAACGTTGATATCGTTGGAGGTGACACCACGTCATCTTATACAGGACTTGCTATCAGTATCACTTGTATCGGAGATGCTCCAAAGGAGAATATAGTATACCGCAACGGGGCCAAAGACACTGACCTGATTTGCGTATCTGGCGACTTAGGAGCAGCCTATATGGGACTACAGCTGCTGGAAAGAGAGAAAAGCGTCTATTACCAACAAGTTGATGAGGCGCAGAGAAAGAAAGACCAACACGCTTTGGATGAGCTGAGAAACTTCCAACCAGACTTTGCCGGAAAGGAATACCTACTTGACAGACAGCTTAAACCTGAAGCACGCGGTGACATAATCAAACTGCTCCGCGATAATCATATCCATCCTACTGCAATGATGGATATCTCTGATGGCTTAAGCAGTGAGCTGATACATATTTGCAAACAAAGCCATTGCGGATGTCGCATATATGAGAAGAATATACCTATTGACTACCAGACAGCCGTGATGTGTGAGGAGTTTAATATGAACCTCACAACCGCCGCACTAAACGGCGGCGAAGACTATGAACTCCTGTTTACCGTGCCTATCGGTGACCATGAGAAGATAGAACAATTGGAAGGCATACGACTTATAGGTCATGTCACACGTGAGGAGCTGGGGTGTGCATTGATAACCAGAGATGGTAATGAGTTTGAACTGAAAGCGCAAGGATGGAATCCACTTTCATCTGTTAATAAAACCTAATTAAGGGAATTTCATTCCACGTTTCTTTCGTTCTTTCATTTTTTATATGTAACTTTGCACCCGCAAAACAAAACCAATGGTGCCATAGCTCAGTTGGTAGAGCAACGGACTGAAAATCCGTGTGTCCCCGGTTCGATTCCTGGTGGTACCAC
>CAJOPT010000005.1 GCA_905236455.1 uncultured Prevotella sp.
GGCGGCAGGCTTTTTGACAATGTTTTATCAGACTCCCGCCACAGACGGGAGTCTGCCGTCCTTGGCGGCAGGCTTTTTGACATTGCTCCTGAGAATAGACATGCATGGAAAGCAACAGCAGACAAGCTGTCAACCACATCGATAACCGCATAGACAGCCCCTACTTACTTGTGTTTTTTATAATACTCCAAGGCAGCCTTCACGTTAGCCTTGACCGCATTAGATGAGAAGGTGGCACCTGTAACACCGTCAACCTTCATCTTGGTAGTCTTCGAAGCTTTCATTCCCACAAACAAAGGAAACAACTCCTTTTTCACCTTTGCGAAATACTTGGGAGTCTCCTGATTCCTCAAGGCTACGACCTTAACTACAGTTCCTTTCTGGATATATACTTCCAAGGGAGTCGCCCCCTGATATCCTGTCACGTCTGGACACAAATTTGTAGTATTAACGACATACATGCCTCCTGTCTCTTTTCGCATTATTCCATTATCTTTTCCTGGAACAAAGGACATGCTTACCAAAAGTATTGATAACAAAAAAAATAATCTTTTCATAAATTCTATGTCTTTTTGCCCTGCAAAGATAATGTAAAATGAAGATAATACAAAATGAAATCTGTTTTATTTTTATTGAGGACGCTATAACTTACTAACTTCATAATTCGCTGACGATATAGGCAATTTCGTTGAAAAATCTTGTCTCTTTTTGCAAAATAGAGTATCTTTGCATAAGATAAGCTGCATCTCAGCAATTAAGCAAGCCTTATTGCGTTCGATTTGCATTACCTTTGCATAAGATAAGCCAAGGACAATGATTGCGATTACGGAATTACTTAATAAATTTGCACCCATATCACTGGAGCAGATGTCAGAGGTCAGGCTGATGAACCGTACCGATATGAAGTTTGTCACCAACCTTGACAAGCTGAGCCAACTCCTTGCAATGGCTTGGCAGGAGTACTATGTACAGGATCTTGGAGGTGAGCGCAACACGGAATATGGAACAACATATTTTGACACTTCTGACTTTGTTATGTACCGCCATCACCAGTATGGACACACCAACCGTCAGAAAATACGTTTCCGCACATACGTCAGTTCCAACAAACAGTTCATGGAGGTTAAGACAAAAGACAACCACGGACGTACGAAGAAGAAAAGGATTGAGGTTGATGACATGAACCTTCAGGACAAGGAGAAACGGCAGTTCCTGAGCAGACATCTGCGCTATGATGTCGATACCTTGCAGCCGACGTTAAGCAATCGGTTCTCACGGATAACCTTAGTCAACAAAGGTATGACAGAACGGTTGACGATCGACTCAGCACTGCGCTTCCATAATATAGTGAATGGGATGGATAAAGACATGGAAAAACTGGTCATCGTAGAGCTAAAGCGCAACGGGTTGGTTTATTCTCCTGTATTGAAGATGCTGCGTCAATTGCGCATACAGCCCCACGGATTCAGCAAATACTGTATGGGGTCCGCACTTACAAATCCTCATTTACAGGTAAACCGATTCAAACTCAAGCTCATAGAAGTAAATAAATTAGTAAACAACATATAAATATCAACATTATGCAAGATCTTTTTTCTGCCGGATTCGGTGAAACCCTATTGAGATTCGTTCTCTGTATATCAGTAAACTGGGGCATCGTACAGTTCTTATATTTCAAGAAGAGCAAACGACGCGACTTTTATTTCACCTTTATTATCATCTCAGTAGCCATATACTTCCTTGTGTACCTCATGATGGGCATGGATCGTGGAAAAGCCACCATGGGTGTGGGACTCGGACTTTTCGGAATCTTCAGTATCATGCGCTACCGTACCGACACGATGCCTGTACGCGAGATGACCTACCTTTTTGTTGTGGTTTGTCTCTCGGTCGTTCACGCCATGGCTTCCTCTATGGGAGTCGATGATAACGGTAAAATGGTAGGCACACCGCTGCCAGAGCTTCTTGTGATAGACCTTATTGTCATCGCCTCTATTATCATTTTTGAACGTACATTAAAGTATAATGCCACAAAGCTTATACAATACGACCGTATAGAGCTTATCAAACCAGAGAAACGCGATGAGCTGATTGCCGATCTGGAACAACGCCTGGGTATCAAGGTTATCGATGTGAAGATAGGAGCAGTAGACTTCTTACGTGACATGGCAATCATACGCGTCAGCTATGACGGGGAGAGTGCCGGTGATATAGAAAACAGTATAAAAATCAGGAACTCAGAATATGCGAATGTATAGAATATTTATCATAGCTGCAGCCATGACTGTGATAAGCCTGCCTATGGCTGCCCAAAGTGAAGCAGGACTGATAGCAGGTGCTGAGGCAGAGAAGAAAATCAGCAAAGACCTGAGCATCGGCTTTGAGGCTGACTTACGCACACGCAACAACTTCAAGACCATGGATCGCTGGAGCATTGGCATAAGCGGATCGTATAAGCTGACAAAATGGCTGAAGGCTGATGCCGGCTATAAGCTGTTGGACTATAATAATCGTGAGAAAATAGTCAACTACACTTCATCGAAAGGGAATGACAAGATAAAATGGAGACCAGGCTACTGGAGTATGAAGCACCGCATTTATGCCGGATTGACTGGCAGCTACAAATTCCAAAACGGTTTGAAGCTTTCCTTGCGTGAACGATGGCAATACGACTACCGTCCGGAGAGCACACCGGAACGCTATAAGCTGAAGCTCAGCGACCAGACCATGACACTGGATGAAGGCTATGTGCGAGAAGGAAAGGGGGAAAACCAACTGCGCAGCCGTTTCCAGATAGAATACGACAAGAAGCATGCGTTGTTGTCACCTTATGCCAGTATGGAACTGTACAACTCATGGGGTATAGAGAAAGTACGCTATACCATAGGGACTGGCATCCGTCTTTCCAAACAACACTCTTTAGATGTGTTCTATCGCTATCAGGACATAAGGAATCTGGATGATGACGACTACGATCCAGACATGCACTATATCGGACTGGGATACAAGTTTAAATTTTAATTGATGACACATATGAAAAGTAATCGTTTCTTTAGTACGCTTCGTCTTGCAAAGTTATCGTTTCTTCAGTACGCTTTGCTTGCAAAGAATATCACATACATGTTCCTGATGGGAACGATGCTTACGCTCACCATATCATGCGAGGATGATGACACGGATTTCAGTGCCTATACATTAGTAAGTGCTGCTGATGATGACGACGATACCAATGGTGGCACGACAGACAATGACTCAATATTTATTGCTTACCATGGCAACAGCGTCACAGTGACCAACGACAAGAACGGATACGTCACCACATCCGGAGCCGACGTCACTGTTACAGATACAGAGTCCGAAGGGACAATGGTTCTTGTGCTCAGCGGTTCTACCGACGATGGCTCCTTGCTTGTTTACCGGACAAAGAAATATACCATAGTACTCAATGGTGTCAGCATCACTAATGCCGACGGTGCGGCAATCAATAATCAATGCAGTAAATCGCTATATCTCGTATGTGCCGACGGTACAGAGAACACATTAACCGACGGTATCAGCTATACCGAACAAAGCTTTGACGAAAAAGGTACCTTCTTCAGCGAAGGACAGACCTACTTCTCTGGCGGAGGGACTCTTACTGTCAATGGTAACTGTAAGAATGCCATCGCTTGTGACGACTACATCACTATTGAGGATGGTGTTATAATCAATGTAACAACGTCTACGACTGGTACCAATGGTATAAAAGCTAACGACGGTATGTTCATTAACGGAGGAACTCTGACCATCGACGTTTATTCCGATGGCGGTCGAGGCATACGATGTGAGGGACGCACCACCGTCACAGGTGGAACAACCACCATCACTACTACCGGCAATTGCATACAAGAAACCGTAGAAGGGGTGATTGATTACAAGTCTGCCGCTTGTATAAAAAGTGACTCCATCTTCACCATGAGTGGCGGCATGCTTACAATGACAAGCACTGGCGACGGAGGAAAGGGCGTAAGATGCGATGAAAATATAGAGATAAGTGGTGGAACTTTCATTGCAAAGACTATGGGATCGGATGACGAGGCAAAGCCAAAAGCCGTTAAAAGCGATACGGGAATCATAGTCAGCGGAGGCTCTTTTACCGCCACGGTCAAGAAAAGCTGGGCATGCGACAACGGTACAGAAAGTGAGATTCCTGCAGACCGTCTGACGATACAGGGAACGCCTTCGTCAAAAACAATAACCAAGAAATCTGTTCTCATCACATATTAATATAAAACATGAAAAGAAAACTATCATTCATCATTATTGCATTGATGACCTGCATGGCTGTCTGCGCTCAGAATGCCGACAAACTTTACAAGGAAGGTAAGGCTTTTTATGATGCCAAGAAATATACTGCTGCTGTACCAAAGCTTAAAACCGCCGCAGAAAAGGGACACAAAAAGGCACAATACCGTCTGGGGCGTTGCTACGATAAAGGACATGGGGTAAACACAAATGAAAAGCTGGCATTCCAATGGTACTATAAATCAGCAACACAAGGATATGCCAAGGCACAATATCAAGTAGGCAAAAGCTATAAAAACGGTGAGGGCGTTACACAAGACCGGCAAAAAGCCGTAGCATGGTTCACGAAAGCCGCCAACAACGGAAATGCTGACGCACAATACCACCTGGGAAAGGCCTACATGAAAGGCAAAGGCGTGACAACTGATAAGAAGAAAGCTAAGTCATGGCTCTCCAAAGCAGTGAAAAACGAAAAGGGGGGCAGCCAGATTCTTACTAAGATACGGAAAGAAGCCGCTGAAGGGGATGAGGATGCAAAAGCCATACTGGCTCTCCTTGGGAAGTGAAGAATCTGTATAAGAAAACTTCTTTTAAGATACAACCAAGCAAGATTCAACAAATGTATTAGCTCATTCGTTGAAAATATGAGGCTTTTCGCTGAAAAAACATTGTAAATATACTATTTTTCACTTATCTTTGCACTGGTAAAATTTAAGTATTAAGCATTATGAGAAAGATCTTAGTTATATTATTACTAATTGCCGGATGTTATCAGGTTATGGCTGATGATAACTATACGTATCTTGTCTTCCAGAAAGGTGACGGAACAAAACAATCTGTTACCGCTATGGGAGCGACCATTACCTTCAATGGTGATGAGGCTACAGTTGTAAATGGCAGTGAGTCCGCTACCTTTACGCTCTCGGAACTGAGTTCAATGTTCTTCAGCACAACAGCTGAGACAACAGCCATCAGTGAGCTGACGGCAACAAATGACGTAGAAGTAGAGGTTTACTCTGCTTCGGGAATGTATGTTGGAAAGTTTTCCAATATTGAGACTCTAAAAGATAAACTCCAAGGTGGAGTATATATAGTAAAGCAAAATGGGAAAACCACTAAAATAGCAGTAAGATGAAAAGGATAACAGCATGGATTTTCACATTAGTTGCCTGTCTCACGGCAACTGCACAGACAATGAACGTAACTATCGGTGACGTGACATATCTCATTCCCGCATCACAAGCAGGTGAGATGATATATAATGGAACAACGGTAACTATCATGGGTAAGGAATTTTACACAAGTGACATTACTCAGATAACCGTGGATGATACCGAAGTCACCGATAACGCTGTAAACATCACCTATAGTGGCACTTCGGCAAAAGTAACGATTGCAGGGAATGTGGCAAAATATGTAGATGCTACTGTAACGGGAGCACACGTAAGCATTGCGCAAAGCAACACAGAACTTGTTGACAGCGCAGAGATTACTTATATCCTGTCGGGTGAGACATGCGATGGTGAGTTCGCCTTATCTGGAAGTTTCAAATGTACCGTATCGTTGGCAGGTGTGGATATCACCAACCCAAGTGGCGCGGCTATCAATATCACCAACAGCAAGCGCATACAGTTAAGCGCCAAAAAGAACACGACTAACACGCTTACCGACTGTTCCAATGGCTCTCAGAAGGCTTGCGTATACAGTAAAGGACAACTGCAACTTCAAGGCAACGGTGTACTGAATGTCGTTGGTAACACCAAGCACGCAATAAAGAGTGGGGATTATGTATCGGTTAAGAACCTGACACTGAACATCACGGGTGCTGTCAGTGACGGCATTAGCTGTGAGGAATACTTCCAGATGAAAAGCGGCACAGTGACTATCAGCGGTGTTGGCGACGACGGAATTCAGTGTGACCTCGGAGGTACCGCCTCAACTGGTGTCACCACCGACCATGAAGGCGAGGACACTGGCAACATGTATTTCGAGGGAGGCACTCTCAATGTCAACGTTCCCTCTACTGCCACGGCAGGCAAATGCGTCAAAAGTGCAGGTGACATAATAGTAAGTGCGGGCACATTCACCCTGAGCGCCAATGGCGACATCGACCTTACCGACACCACCAATCCGTCGTATACTGCCGGTTTTAAGGCTGACGGCAACTTCACGCAAAGCGGGGGCGACATCACCATAGACGTAACTGGTGCGGCAGGACGTGGCATAGGTGTCACAAACACATTCACCACAACGGCTGAAAGCACTGGCACACTCACCATCACTAACAGCGGAGCCACTAAGAGCAGCAACACCACAAACGCCAAGTACTTCTGTACCGCCAAAGGTGTAAAGGCTGGTGTCGTCGCCATCAATGGCGGTACGATTAATGTCACCATGAGTGGTGCCGCCGCAAAAGGTATTAAGAGTGACAAAGACGATGGATTCAGTGGTGACATGAGTATTACCGGAGGTAATATAACTGTAACAACAAGTGGCAACGGCGCATACGATGCCACTGACAGCGACGCCAAAGGCAGCGGTGGACTTAAGAGTGACGCAAACATGTCTATCAGTGGCGGTACGATAACCCTGGAGTCAACGGGCACAGGTGGCAAGTGTATTAAGTCAGACGGCACGCTCAACATCAGTGGCGGCACTGTCAATGCGACCAGTAAAGGTTCTAAATACTCCTACAGCAGCTATATCACTGCATCACCAAAAGGTATAAAGAGCGCCGGAGCCATGACAATAAGCGATGGCACCGTGACTGCAGAGTCCTATTATCATGAAGGAATTGAAAGTAAGACCACTCTGACCATCAGCGGAGGTACCGTAACCGGCATCTCAGGTGCTGACGATGCCATAAACTGCTCGTCTGACATGACTATTAGCGGTGGTACAATCCTGGCATATTCCAGTGGTGCTAACGCCAGCTCCGGTTCCGGCGGAGGCTGGGGAGGCATGGGCGGCGGCAACAAAGGCGGTGACGGTCTTGATGCCAATGGAAACATAAAGCTGTCGGGCGGCACTGTGGTCGCATACGGCACAAAGTCACCTGAATGCGGTATCGATGCCAATGAGGAAGGTGGAAAGACGGTATTCTTCACAGGAGGTTGTCTGTTCGGCATCGGTGGCAACAACTCACATCCTACCACCAGTGCATCAACACAATGCTATGGCACCTCATCGGGTACGGTCACTGCAAATACAACGGCGACATTGAAGAGCGGTTCTACGACTCTTGCAACCTTTACGTTGCCATACAGCTACTCGTCGTCTGGAAGTATCATTGTGACTGCACCGGGAATGACAAAGGGAAGCTCCTACACTCTGTCTCTCGGCTCATCATCCAAGTCGGTGACAGCGACACAATACAGCTCAGGTGGCGGCTGGGGACACCCGTCCGTGGCGGGTGTCCCATAAACATTGTCTAAGTGTCTGTCGCCACAGACGACAGACACTAAAGTTAAATGAAGAATGAAGAAAATTCTTCATTCTTCATTTCCCGAGGAACTTACTCTCGATGTATTTGTTAAGCTGCTCTCTGTAGAGGTCACCAATAGGAATATAGGTTTCCGAATCGAGAATAACCCTGTTTTTGTTAACCTCCTGAATCTTTCTTAGGTTGATGATATAAGAGCGATGAACCCGCATAAAAGTCTTTGCCGGAAGACGTTCCTCTATCTTTTTCATACTCAACAGCACTATTATTGGCTTAGGCTGATCTTGAAGATGAATCTTAAGATATTCGCTCATTCCCTCAATATAACGGATGTCCTCCACTTTGACACGTACCACTTTGTGTTCTGTCTTCAGGAACAAAGAGTCGTCATCGTCAACTGTCGAGATTTCCGCTTGTTCCTGTCTAAGCAGCTCATACTGACGTTTTACTTTGTTGGCTGCCCGTTGGAACTCATCAAGTCCAAACGGTTTTAACAGATAGTCAACCGCATCAACCTTATAACCATCAACGGCATAGTCACTATAAGCTGTGGTGAAGACTACTATCGGAGGTACCGCCAGCGACCTCACGAAATCCATTCCTGTAAGGTCTGGCATATTAATATCAATAAAGATCGCGTCAATGACCTCCTCATCCATGATTTTCTTTGCGTCAAAGGCACTCTGGCACTCTGCTACAAGCTCCAGGAAGGGAATTTTCTTAATGTAGGACGACAGCTGTTGGAGAGCCAACGGCTCATCGTCAATGGCAAGTGTTCTTATCATATCTTATAACTTTCAACTTTCAATTCTCACCTCTTCAGTGGTATTCGTAGATCAACCTCGTATGTGTCTGTCGTCTGTGGCGACAGACTCTTAGACAATGTTTTATCTGACTCCCGCCACGGACGGGAGTCTGTCGTCTGTGGCGACAGACTCTTAGACAATGTTTTATCTGACTCCCGCCACGGACGGGAGTCAGGCTGGTCATTATACTTCAGTGTATATCTGTCATTATACAACAAGTCCAGACGCTTACGCACATTGGCAAGCCCGATTCCACCCTTTTCTTTGTTTGGCTCCTGTGCCTTGGAGTTCCTGCATAGGAAAATTATCTGATCGTCGGTGGTCATTATGTGGATATCTATGAATGACTCCTGCTGATAGCTGATACCATGTTTGAAGGCATTCTCAACAAACGTGATAAGCAACAGAGGCGGCACCTCTCCTGTAGTGACAAACTGAGGCATGTCGATATTAATACGCACCTTCTCAGTATATCGCATACGCATCAAAGATATATAGTTGTTGATAAACGCTATCTCACGCTGTAAAGGAATCAACTCATTATTGCCCTCATAAAGGATATAACGCATCATCTTCGACAACACCACTATGGATGTTTTTGCCTGTTCGGGATTAATGTCCACCAAAGCATGGATATTATTCAGCGTGTTCATGAAGAAATGAGGATTAATCTGATATTTCAGATACTCCAGCTGATGCTCAAGGTTCTCTGTTTGTAATTGCTGCATCTGCTTACGGTCGCGTTCGTTCTTCAGATAAAGCTTTATCGCCAGATTCATTCCTAACAGCAGGAACATGACAATCACACCTATGACATCTGCCTGCCCGATAAACAACGGCGGATGATGGTGTCCCTTACCAGGATGACGGTGCTCTTTTGACGGATGATGGTCAAACGGAGGCTCTTGGGGACCGTGATGCTTCTCAAACATCTCATGCCGCGGTCCGCCATGAGGTCCATGATGACCGCCAGGCTTCGGTCGGGAAGTACATTGGTAGACTGTGAAGACCGTCATAAGCACCGCTATAATCACGAAATACAATGCTTTCTTATGCTTATATATCAGCAGTGGTGCTATGAAGAAATTGTGTATCAGGAAGACGCCGAGATAAACAAGGAAGATCTTCCACACATCGAAAATTTCATCCCAGTCTAAGACAAAATGTTCATCGCCTGCCATACGGACATACATATTCAATACTGGTGTAACAAACAACAGTAGAAAAAGTCCGGCATAGATAAGGTTTTCTTTTTGACTGCGTAAAAATCTCACCATAAGCTTTATTATTTCTTTGTAAACGATATTATAATTGTTTTATTGTGTATTGCGGGAGTCTGCCGTCCTTGGCGGCAGACTTTTTGACAATGTTTTATCAGACTCCCGCCACAGACGGGAGTCTGCCGTCCTTGGCGGCAGACTTTTTGACAATGTTTTATCAGACTCCCGCATGCCAGTCAGAAGCGTCTGCCGCCTCCAGCGCCGTTTCCTCCGCCAGGCTGTCCTCCTCCCATACCTCCGACAGAGGAGCCTATGGAAGAGTATGGACTGGAGAGTGAGGATACCGATCCTGCTTCATTGCCGGCATTGCTGACAGAACCTCCAGTAATAAGCCCATACCAGTCTGTTCCGGTTGCTGTCGCACCGCTATAAAGCGTGTAACTGCCGCCCTTGACAAGCTGTGGTGATGTTATGAGGACACAAGCAGTACCATTATATGCTCTTTGCGAGGTGGCTGCCAGTATGTTTGTTGTACCGTTATATAATGCCAATGTCGTGCCGTTGCCTATTGTGCCGCCATATACCAGACTCGGTTGAGTAGACTGACTCGAAGGATAAGACGTTCCACCTCCCATGGCAATAAGTGTTCCTCCTGTGACTATTACGCTGTAGCCTCCTTCCTCATTAGCATCAATACCACATTCCGGACTCGTCGTACCATAGGCTACTGTCGTACCACCTTGTACATACATGTTTCCGTTTGCATCGATTGCGTCATTATTGGTTGCATAGGCAAAGATATAGCCACCTTTAATATACATGTGACTGGCTGAGTTAATGGCATCATCATAAGAATATACTTCCGTCGAGCCGCCTTCGATAGTCAGAACCGACTTACTCTCTATGCCCTCAGACCCACTGTCGCCTGTCGCCCGTACAGTAATAGAGCCACCTTTTATCGTGAGGTTTCCATCTGACTTTATACCCTTCGGCTTTGAGTCAACATTTCCGTATGTATATGTCTTACCGGTTGTAATAACCTTCACGACACCATCATTAATAACAATGTCTTGGTCGCAACTGATACCTTTTCCTCCAGTACCGGTGCTCTTGCAAAGCAATGTGCCACCACTTATGGTAATAGTTGAGTCTGCCTTCAGACCGGAAGAGCCGTTGACATCCATCTCAGAAGAGTCGTATTCTCCATTACCAGTCGTTATGAGCGTTGTCCTACCACCTGAGATAGCAACGAAACCGTCACATGAGATTCCTTTCTTTGCCGTTCCAGAGACTTCGACATTGATGACTCCACCTTTGATTACCACACCGTCGTTTGCCTTTATGCCATTACCAGAGGTGGCCTTAACATAAATATTGTTTCCAGGGCGAAACAACACATAATCGTCAGAAGCTATACCGGCCTTGGTGTTTCCAAACACCGACAAGGAGCCTTTGCCACTAAACAGCAGCTCTCCCTCGCTGAAGAACGTACCTTTCTGGTCTTCATCGCCTGCCGAGGCATAACTCGTTCCATCTGCCAAACTGTTCTCAGTGCCTTCAACAAGTACGACAAATGCCCGTTTACCGCTCTGGGAATTGATAGCCGGTCCGTCGCTATTGGCAATGGATACGCCATTGAGTGTAAGCTGGAACTTTTTCTCACTATAGATTTTGAACATTCCATCTGAGGTCGTTCCTGTAAGGATATAGTTGACTCCTTTTACCGTGGAATTGACAACGACATCCGCACCTGTCACAGTTACCTCCACACCACTAACAGAGCCGTCTACTGTGGCAGAGGTTCCGTTGTAAGTAATCTTAATGGTTGAGCCGAAGTCGTTGTTCTCAATGTAATCCTCATCATCGGAGGGGATGGTCTCTGATTCAGAAAGGGCTGTCTTATCTATTGCTATGTCAAATTTTGTCAACTCACCCAAATCTGCATTGTTAACAGTTTGCTCCGTAGAACTCTGGCTGTTGTTTTGCTCATTATTACCAAAGTAGTTCTCTGTCAAACTGTCATCGTCTGTAGAGCAAGCCGCCGTTACAGCTATTGCTGCCACCATCAATAATATCCTAAAAACGTTTCTCATAAAGCATTGTTGTTTTTGTTTATATTCCTGTTATTATATCTTTGACACAAAGGTATTGTCAAATATAGAAACTAACAAAAACAATCAACGAAATACGAAAATTCTTCAACGAACCTTACCACTCCACACTGAGCCTGTGAAGCATGGTTGTACCCTCACCTGTCGTTCCTGTATGTTGTATGCCAAAGCCACCAAAGATATTGGGTTCCACTACAGCCTGCAAGAAAACAGTCTTTGCAAGCCCTGTTTCCGGCTGGGGTGTCGTAGTCTCCGCAGTAGCAGTAAAGACATTTTCTTTGATTTCCAACCGAATAACACAGTTCGTACGATAACATGTACTTGTTATGGGGTCGGTGATTGGAGTGGCAATTCCATCCTGATACTTCATTAGCATAAAGTCCACTGCATTTGAATGCTTGACTGTGCGGATTATACGAAGGGCATAACCAGTCAAGGTCTTAGTATCAAACTTCAGATAGATATCCATATACTGTCCTGTCGCTGAGGAAAAACCTTGACCTGCTGTCTTGCAAGGATCCACAAGGAGCTCCAGACGCATATCCCCATAACTACTCCCTGTCGGAGTATAAAGCAGACGTGCCCCTTGACGGGTTTGCAAGAGTCCGTATCCCTTACATCCGTTATTACCCGTGCCGTATCTCCAATATGACTCTCCCACTGTGATCTGCCACGGATAGCTTGCGGTGTCTGCAGGTTTGAATCCGTCTACTGTCCAGCTGCCTGCCTTTGTCTCCGGCTGGAACGCACATGGCAGTTGACGAAAGTCGGTCGTCAGAACTGAAGGGTTCTCTACTGACGTTGTTGGCACTGGATGCTTTAACGAGCACTTTACGTCTGTTCCATAGCCAGAGCGCGAATGTTTCGGACGTATGATGACAACAAGTACCTTACCGGCATCTGCAGGAGTCAGCCGGTAGGTTTTCTCTGGACAGCCTGGCTGACTGACCGCTACCAACTCCAAAAGAGTTTCTTCTTCAGGAGATTTCCTATACCATTTTATATCAGACTCGTCGGCATAGTCTTGCAGATCCAAAACATAATCAACAATAGCCACTCCGCCTTCGATACGGATGCGGGGATTCTTCTTAAATGCTGGGACTGGAAGTTCTGAAGGGAGCACCACCACCTCACAAGCTGCCTCACTGCCATTGACGGCATGGGCAATCACATAAACAGTCTGGGGCTCTGCACTACGAGAGACTGGTATCACCCTACATCTGTCTTTTCCCACAGGCTCCAACCTTACAATCTGCTCGTCTGTTCCCACAACGCTCCAAGAAAGAGGAATGAGCAAAGCCGGATGGTTATAAGCCCAACAGGAAGCTGTCAGCAGCAGACTCTTAGACAATGTCGTCTGTATGATGGCTTTATTCTTGTCAAGTAACAAGTGTGGGACTTCAGCATAGCCTTGAAAATCACCAGAGCCTATAACATATGGATGTCCATTAAGTGTGACATTCTGCTGGAAGCATCTAAGCCATTGTGGAGCATCAGGACACCAGTCTATAGTAACGTTATCTGGTCCAAAGAAAGAACAATCTGACAAAGTTACCGTACCAGGATGCTTACAAAAGTACTGTTCTCCTCCATCATGAAGAATGCGGAAAGTACACTGTTTAAAGACTGCCCCACCCTTACCCGTTGTCCAAAATGGTTTGGAAGAATAAAAATCGAAGTCGCATGACACATACAGACCGCTACCGTTTAGTGCATCATCGGTACTTTCAAAATGGCACCGCTCGTAACGTGCTCCGTCTGCTCCTGTCAATGGACAAAGGTTTAACCTGCTGACAAAACGGCAATTCCGCGCCTGAACATTTTTCCCATGGGCAAAAGCGACCTGAGCCTGTGTGATAGCATCCGACTTTCGTTTTCTCGAAAGAGATGGGCAAAGTGGATATTCAAGGTCTACATTACAATAGTTACCCATGGTAAGATTCTCTACAAGCAAGTCATCACCATAGAAATCAAACATGGTGAAATTACCATCCGCACCCTGTGTCTGTCCGCGTTGTGATGCCAATACCACATGAGTGGCATCGGATGTAAGACCTGTCAGTCGCAGATAATCACAATGCACAGTCTGTCCTATTGGCGGATTACCGTCGCGACCTGTGCGGACCGTAGGGTCATCTGGGTTATCCACCCAATACACGCCTGGTGCAATGAGAACATGCATGGGATCATCATGAGTGCCATCTGACAGGTGTGCCACGACATCTTCAAAACGATTATATAAATAAGGTGAATGGGAACACTGCTCGTCAGACAGCTGACTGCTTAGAAGAAAAACGTGTGCACCAAGATGGTACACACGCCCTTCAAACATAACTGTCTCTTTATCCAACCTTATAGACAATGTTTTATCATACTCCCCGTCACAAGTGGGGATTCTGTCGTCAAACGACAGATTTATCTCTGCTTCCTGCGCCTTTGCCGTTGATATGAGGAAAAAGCTCAGAAACAGAATTGGAAAAAGAGACCGTCTCATATATCTCTGTTATTTTATGTTGCCTACCTTATAAAGGTATTCAGCAATCTGAACAGCATTCAAAGCGGCACCCTTACGAATCTGATCACCGGTAAGCCACAGGGTTATGCCATTATCGTTGGCTATATCCTGACGCACACGACCTACATATACATCATCCTTGCCCGCAGATTCCAAAGGCATTGGATAAATATAGTTCTGCGGATCATCTTTCAAAGTGACACCAGGAGCCTTAGACAGGGCTTCGCGAACCTCTTCTACCGTCAGAGGGCGCTCTGTCTCTATCCATACAGACTCAGAATGGGAACGAAGAGAACTTACACGCACACACGTAGCACTTGTCCTAACGTCAGAATGCATTATCTTCTGAGTCTCATTAAACATCTTCATTTCCTCTTTTGTGTAGTCGTTCTCTGTCATCACGTCTATTTGCGGAATGACGTTATAGGCAAGCTGATGAGGGAACTTGCTGATTGTCTTTGCCTCACCAGTCTCTACAAGCTCCTTGTATTGCTGCTGAAGCTCTGCCATGGCAACAGCACCGGCACCACTGGCACTCTGATAGGAAGAGACGTGTACACGACGGATATGTGACAGGTTTTCTATTGGCTTCAATACAACAACCATCATTATAGTCGTACAGTTCGGATTGGCAATAATGCCGCGCGGACGGTCAAGAGCATCTTTTGCGTTAACCTCAGGAACCACCAATGGCACATCCTTATCCATACGGAAAGCACTTGAATTGTCGATCATCACAGCACCGTATTTGGTAATGGTCTCGGCAAAATCTTTTGAGGTGCCACCGCCAGCACTGACAAAGGCCACGTCAATATCCTTGAAATCATCATTATGCTGTAACAGCTTAACCTCATAATCCTTGCCCTTAAAGGTGTATTTCTTACCTGCGGAACGCTCGGAACCAAACAACACCAGTTCATCAATGGGGAAATCTCTCTGTGCAAGAATACGCAGGAACTCTTGTCCTACTGCCCCGCTTGCACCAACAATAGCCACTTTCATAATCTTATTCTTTTGCTAATTTTTCTACAAACACGGATGATTATCTAATATTTTACACTGCAAAAGTACACATTTTCAAGCGAATGGACTCATATTTGATATTTTTTTTGTTCCTTTGCAGTACAAAATGTCATCATATCCAATATTTATGCTGAATTTATCACAGTATTTTCCCATCACAGACCCCACGCTGATTTTTTTCGTGGTACTACTGATGATACTTTTTGCACCTATCATCATGGGACGATTGCGCATTCCTCATATCATCGGAATGGTTATCGCTGGTGTCTTCGTAGGAGAATATGGCTTCAATATTCTGCAAAGAGACGCTTCTTTTGAGCTGTTTGGAAAGGTTGGTTTATACTACATCATGTTCCTCGCTGGCCTGGAGATGGACATGGAGGGCTTCAAAAAGAACATAAGCCGGGTTGCCATTTTCGGACTTCTGACATTTGCCGTGCCATTTACAATGACATGCGTCATGGGAATAAGCATACTGAAATACTCTTTGCCTGCGGCACTGTTGTTAGGATGTTTGATGGCATCTAACACACTTATCGCATATCCTATCGTAGGAAGGTATGGACTACAAAGGCATATCAGCTCCACATTGAGCGTAGGAGCCACAATGGGGGCTCTGTTCCTGTCACTGGTGGGAGTAGCGGCTATCAGCAATGCATTCCATGGATCCGGAGGAGTATTATTCTGGATTTGGTTTATAATCAGACTTGCCCTGTTCTGTGGTGGAATGCTTTTGTTGGTGCCACGCCTGACAAGATGGTTTCTGAGAAGGTATTCTGACGCTGTCATGCAGTTTATTTTCGTTATGGCTGTAATGTTCCTCAGTGCGGCTCTGTCAGACTGGATTGGGATGGAAGGTATTTTTGGAGCGTTCTTCGCTGGTGTGATCATGAACCGATACATACCGGCATTGTCACCGTTGATGAACCGCATTGAGTTCACTGGTAATGCTATCTTTATTCCATATTTCCTTATCGGAGTGGGAATGCTGATTAATGTCAGACTGCTCTTCCATGGGGGTAATATACTGATGGTTGTATTCCTTATCGTCATTTTCGGCACATTGGGAAAGGCTGTTGCGGCATATATCTCAGGACTAATATTCCGTATGCCAATATCATGGCAGAACATGATGTTCGGACTGACATCAGCACACGCCGCGGGAGCAATCGCTATTGTCATGGTAGGCAGAAGACTGGAAACCTCACCAGGACAATATCTCTTCAATGATGAGGTTCTCAATGGGGTGATTATAATGATTCTCTTTACATGTATCATTTCTACTATAGTAACAGAACAGGCTGCAAAGACGATACGCTTGCATGAGAAAGATGACTCACAAAAGCTTAGCCAGAAGGTTGATGATGAGAAAATACTGATTCCTGTAAAATATCCTGAATATGCCGACAATCTGCTCTCTATGGCTATGATGATGCGTAACAAACGGCTAAACAGGGGATTAGTGGCTCTAAACGTTGTCTATGATGACAAGAACGTCACCAAAAATCAGGAAGCAGGAAAGAGGCTCCTCGAGCATTTACAGAATATCGCCAGTGCCACTGACGTGCCGATGCAGTCACAAGTACGTATAGCGGCGAATATAGCAAACGGCATAAAACATGCATTCAAGGAGTTTCAGGCGTCAGAAATTATTATGGGTCTGCACTTCCACAAGGAGATCTCTACGAAATTCTGGGGACAGTTTACGCAAAGCCTGTACAATGGTTTGAACAGCCAGATTATGATTGCAAGAATCATGCAACCGCTGAATACTATCCGACGCATTCAAGTAGCTGTTCCGTCAAGGGCAGAGTTTGAAACGGGATTCTACAGATGGTTAGAGAGATTGGCACGAATGGCTGGCAATCTTGAGTGCCGCATACAGTTCCATGGCAGACAAGAGAGCTTAAATCTTATTAAAGAGTACATACAAAACAGACACCCGAATGTGCGGGCTGAATATACTTTTATGGGGCACTGGAACGAGTTGCCGGAACTGGCAGCCGGCATACGCGAAGACCACATGTTTGTGATAGTCACCGCACGCAAAGGCACCGTCTCATATAAGAATGCATTGGAAAGGCTTCCTGATGAGGTTAACCGCTACTTCTCAGGAAAGACATTAATGATCGTATTCCCAGAGCAGTTTGGTGACTCTATGGATTCCATGACATTCGCTCAACCGCAGCATCAGGAGGAACAGTCGGCATACGACTTGTTCTTGCAATGGCTCAGGAAACAAGGCAAGTATTCATAAAATATAAAAGTTATACCCCTTTATGATTCAAATAAACAACATTACGAAAAGCTTCGGCTCACTGAAGGTACTGAAAGGAATAGACTTACATATCAACAAAGGAGAGATCGTAAGCATCGTAGGACCAAGTGGAGCAGGAAAGACCACACTGTTGCAGATCATTGGCACACTTGACAAGCCTGACAACGGATCTGTAATTATTGGTGGCAATGACGTGACAAAGCTCTCTGGAAAAAAGATAAGCGACTTCCGTAACCATCAGCTGGGATTTGTATTTCAGTTCCATCAACTACTCCCAGAGTTTACCGCTATCGAAAACATTATGATCCCTGCCTTTATTGCAGGGTTAAACCACCACCAGGCACGAAAAAAGGCTGAGGAGTTGCTGAGATTCATGGGATTGGAAGGACGTGCCACACACAAACCTAATGAGCTGTCTGGAGGTGAGAAGCAAAGGGTTGCCGTGGCAAGGGCACTTGTCAACAATCCCTCGGTGATATTAGCTGACGAGCCATCAGGCTCTTTGGACTCACAAAACAAACAAGAGCTGCATCAGTTGTTCTTCGACTTACGTGACAAGTTCGGACAAACATTTGTTATTGTAACACATGATGAGTCATTGGCTGCTATCACAGACCGTACCATCAAGATGCAGGATGGACTACTGGTACCAGAGACAACTATTGTTGAAGAGAGCACACAGACTCCTGAATTGACAGAAGATACCGACGCAACACTATTGTAGAGACATAATGGAAGAGCAATTCTCCAGAACAGAACTACTACTTGGCAAGCTGGCATTGGATAAACTGAGCCGGTCACACGTGGCGGTATTCGGTGTCGGCGGTGTCGGCGGATATGTCGTGGAAGTACTGGCGCGAAGCGGTATCGGGGCAATAGACATCATTGACAATGATAAAATATGCGTTTCCAACCTCAATAGACAGATAGTGGCACTACATTCCACCATTGGCAAGTATAAGGTTGACGTGGCAAGACAACGTATTCTTGACATAAATCCAGAATGTGAGGTAAAAGTATTTAAGACTTTCTATCTTCCTGATAACGCAAACTTCTTTGACTTCAGCAAATATGATTATGTGGCCGACTGCATTGACACCGTGACGGCTAAAATCGATATTGCCATACAGTGCCATAAGGTTGGGACTCCTGTCATCTCATGCATGGGAGCAGCTAACAAGATGGATGCCACAGCTTTTCATGTTACTGACATCTTCAACACGGAGATGGATCCTTTGGCTAAGATAATGCGGAAGAAACTAAGGAAAGCTGACATTCCAGCATTAAAGGTGGTATACAGTACAGAACAACCTATAAAACCACAAGAAATTACAGATAAAGAAAGCAAAGAAGACATTGACGGATTAGGAGAGACAAAGCCGCGTCGTACTATTCCTGCCAGCAATGCTTTTGTTCCTGCTGCAGCGGGTCTTATTGTTGGAGGAGAGATTGTTAAGGACTTAATCAAACAGAGATAAAAACAGAGATGTAAAAAAGCCAGTTTCTTATCGATGGAAACTGGCTTTTTTGCACTATTTCATTAAATTCACTGTGTCATTAATCTCTCTGTACCGTTAATTTCTGATTAACGGCAAAAAGTATTACTTAATGACCCTCTTCTTACCATTTACGATATAGATACCTGGCTGTGTCACCTGAGTAAGGCGACGACCAGAGAGGTCAAAGATTACTTCCTTCTCAGAATCGTTTACATTGACTTCCTGTATGCCAGAGGCATTGTCGTCAACATAGAAGATAATAACACGAATAGGATTTACGTGACACTGTGAAGGATCTATACTGTTATGATCAGCAAGCCATTTAGCGAAATTATTATCACCGTAAGTACCTTTCTCTATCACATAACAATATTGTACATTAACACCGAAGTCGCTTTTCTTTACTGGCTGGTCAAGTACAAGTTTCATTGCCTGGACTTCCTGATAACCTACCTGTTTCAGTGCTGGATAAACCTCAAGATGTCCTGTTGCTATTGTCTGATTAGAATAGTATGTAGATACTCTTACTGTCTTGGTCTCATCTGGAATCATACCAGTGAATGGACTACCCACCTGTGAGAAAATGATAAAGTCATTAACTGCTTCACTCTTCACAGTACGTGCGCTGATTTCACCACCAATCATATATGAGTAGATACCATAATTATAATTGAAGTTCTCTGTGGTCGAGCCGCCATCCTTTACCTCGAAGCTTACACGCAGGTCAGTGTCGTTGACTGTCTTACCACTCTGACTGTAGTCAAAAGTGCCCGAAGGCAGCATCAAATCATAGATTCCATCGGTAAGCCCTTCAACTGTAAAGGTGAAGCTGTTGTCACTACCCTCGACAGCCGTCAAAGCAACATCAGCGACCTTCTCACCATTCTGTGCGAGATATGCCTTTGATGCGTCTTTCAATGCAACTTTGCCTACATTATCCACGGTAAGGGTCAGCGTTGACGGCTGCCTTACAATTGTCGCGTCACTGAGAGTTACGGTAGGTGTAACCTTGTCATTGGTTGTCTCCGTGAACTCAAATGCACTTGTGAGACCGCTTGCGAAGTACAGCGTGTTGTTGGCTGCGTTGGTGGCTATCGAGCCGTTGCTCTGGTTTACCAGGGCGTAAGCACTGGCTGAATTGCCCGAGCTGCTCTCCGTACCCAACGCTCCGAACATCTTCATCATTCCGAGAAGGTCCTTGCCTGCCACGCCCTCTACGCTGAGCTTCGAGAATGTCAGGTTGTTGATGTACGTCTGTGTCTCGGTGATGTTCTTCGCTGAC
>CAJOPT010000006.1 GCA_905236455.1 uncultured Prevotella sp.
CACTCGGCAGAACTCAAGCAAGCTTGTTTCTGCTCTCGTTCAATCGAAACGTTGGATTTCATCCCACCTTTCTCACACTCGGCAGAATTCAAGCAAGCTTGTTTCTGCTCTCGTTCAATCGAAACGTTCATTGTATGTTACATTTATCTGCGCAAATGTACTATTTTTTTATCAAATAACATTCATCCTGATAAAAAAAACTATTTGGAAGTCCACAAACAAGAAAATACACACAAAAAAAGCCCCGCACAAGTATTACACCTGTACGGGACAAAATCATCTATCGTGTTCGCTGTCGCTATGTCACTTTTAGTCGATGCTAATCTGGCGTGTCGGCTTCTTCTGAGCTGCAGCGGTCTTCGGCAGATCGATGGTAAGGACACCGTGCTCAACCTTGGCTGAAATCTTGTCTTTCTCAACGTCATCCGGCAGAATCAGCGTCTGCTCGTACTTACTGTATGAGAACTCCCTCCGCAGATAGTGAGCCTTTTTGTCTTCCTGCTTATCCTCCTTTTTCTGTTCCATCTTAATAACAAGGTTGCCCTCATCATTAATATTTACCATGAAATCCTCCTTCTTCAGTCCTGGAGCAGCAAGCTCTACAGTGTAATCGTTGTTACTCTCCATCACGTTGATGGCTGGTGCTGTTGCCGATGCCTTCGGCATGAAATCTGTGTTAAAGAAATCGTTGAACACATCTGGTAACCACTGGTTTCTGTGCATAATTGGTAACATAATCATTTCCTCCATTATTTTAGTTTGTTATACATTATTGTTTTGGCTTTGGTCCTCAAACATTCTTTTTGCTCTCCGGGACTTCCGCGTTCACTTGGATAAATGCAATATGCATACCAACCATATTTATGTGTCATTTTGTCAGAAATATCTAACTTTTAAATAAAAAAACTATGTCATTTTGACATCTTTTATACATTGATACAGTGTCCTGACCTCAACATATTAAGAATATGCTAAAGCAAAAAAAAAGCACATGGCGGAAAGCTCCTACCATGTGCCACTCATCAAAAACATGAAAAAATTATTATGCGTCAATATTTGCGTATGTGGCATTTCTCTCAATAAACTCACGACGCGGCTCTACGTCGTCACCCATGAGCATTGAGAAGATCTCGTCTGCCTGCGCCGCATTCTCAATGGTAACCTGCTTCAACAGACGAGTGCCTGGATCCATGGTTGTCTCCCACAGTTGTTCGGGGTTCATCTCACCAAGACCCTTATAGCGTTGAGTGTGCAGTGCTGTACTGTTCTCGTCACCGGCAACATACTTATCAATGAAAGCCTGTCGCTGCTGCTCGGTATAACAATACTCACTGAACTTTTTGTATGTACACTTATACAATGGCGGTGTAGCGATATACAGGTGTCCCTCCTCGATGACCTTCGGCATAAAGCGGTAGAAGAGAGTCATAATCAACGTGTCGATATGAGAGCCGTCGACATCGGCATCGGTCATAATGATAATCTTGTCGTAACGAAGCTTCTCTATATTTGCCTCACGGTCATCCTCACCTTCCACGCCGAAACGGACACCGATACTCTGAATGATGTTCATTACGGACTCGGCTTCGAAGACACGATGCCATTGCACCTTCTCCACGTTAAGGATCTTACCACGTAACGGAAGGATTGCCTGTGTATAACGGTCACGCCCTTGCTTGGCGGAGCCACCTGCGGAGTCACCCTCCACAAGGAAGATCTCACACTGCTTGGGGTCTTTATTGGAACAGTCGGCAAGCTTACCGGGCAGACCACCTCCGCTCATCACACTCTTACGCTGAACACTCTCACGTGCCTTGCGTGCCGCGATACGAGCAGTAGCTGCCAGCACGACCTTCTCACAGATCTTCTTAGCCTCATTAGGATGCTCCTCAAGATAATAGTTCAGAGCCTCACCAACCGCCTGTTGCACAGCACCGGCGACCTCAGAGTTACCTAACTTGGTCTTAGTCTGTCCTTCGAACTGCGGCTCTGCGACCTTAATGGATATAACCGCCGTGAGTCCCTCACGGAAATCCTCACCGGCAATCTCAATCTTAGCCTTCTCTATCTGCTTGGAGATCTGCGGATCCTGATCGGCATAGCCTTTCAATACACGTGTCAAGGCGGTACGGAAACCCGTAAGGTGCGTACCACCTTCTATAGTATTGATATTGTTGACATAAGAGTGGATATTCTCGGAATAATCTGTATTATACATTATAGCCACCTCAATGGGGATTCCCTGCTTTTCCGTCTTAAGATAGATGACGTCATCAAACAGATGAGTACGGTGACGGTCCACATAGCGGACAAACTCCTTCAGACCATCCTTGGCATGGAATATCTCCTCACGTGTCTTTCCCTCTTCGTTAGGACGGAGGTCGCGCAAGGTGATCTTAATACCAGCATTGAGGAACGCCAACTCACGCATACGACGTGCCACGATATCCCATTGGTATACTGTTGTGGTAAAGATAGTGGCATCAGGCCAGAACTGCTGTCTCGTACCACGCTTTTCTGTCTCACCTACCACCTTCACCGGATAAAGGGGACGACCTTTTTCATATTCCTGCTGGTATATTTTTCCGTCACGGTAAACCTGTGACATCATGCGTGATGACAAAGCGTTTACACAAGAGACTCCGACACCATGGAGACCACCACTGACTTTGTAAGAGCCTTTGTCGAACTTTCCACCGGCATGGAGCACCGTCATAACGACTTCCAGGGCACTCTTGTGCATCTTCTCGTGCTCGTCAACAGGTATTCCACGTCCATTATCCTCTACGGTAACAGAGTTATCTTCATTGATTGTAACCTCTATCTCGGTACAGAACCCTGCCATAGCCTCATCGATAGAGTTGTCTACCGTTTCATTCACCAAATGATGAAGTCCCTTCTCACTAATATCTCCAATATACATCGCAGGACGTTTACGCACTGCCTCAAGTCCCTCAAGAACCTGAATGTTACTGGCGGAGTAGTTACTTCCGTTTTGTTGTATTTCTGCCATTTTCGATGTTTAGATGTATTAACGTGCAAAGTTAATAAAAATCCGTCAAAAACAAAACGTTTAGATTGCTAAAAAGTACTTAAAAAACATACGAATCCACAAAAAAAACAACTGCGCCTCCATGAATGGAGGCGCAGTATTTCCGTTTATAGAATATTTTCTTATCCCAACTTAGCGATATGAGCGCACAAACTTGACTTCAGGTTCGCGGCCTTATTCTTGTGGATAATATTGGTCTTTGTCAACTTATCCAACATCTTCTGTACTGCCGGATAAAGCTTCACAGCCTCGTCGTGATCTGTTGTAGCACGCAACTTGCGAACGGCATTACGCATAGTTTTCGCATAATATCTGTTGTGTAGGTTCCTCGTCTTTGTCTGACGGATTCTCTTCAATGATGATTTGTGATTTGCCATCTTAAATCTTTAATTTTTAGTCTTTTAATCTATTTCTTGTTTTTGTAGTCCCTAGGAGAGTCGAACTCCTCTTTAGAGAATGAAAATCTCTCGTCCTAGCCGATAGACGAAGGGACCAAAAATGCCACTTTTCCCACCCGTTAGCAACAAGCGGGTTATTAAGCGGGTGCAAAGTTAGATGTTTTCTTTCGTTCCACCAAATTTTTATCGAATAATTTTCTAAAATCAGCCTATTTTTGTACATTTGCAAAGTTATAAACAATGAAAAGAACTCCGAATTCGAATGTTGACTAAGACAAATGCCATTGTTTTGCACACCATGAAGCTGAACGACTCCTCAGTGATTGCCGATCTGCTCACCGAGGAATATGGTCGTCTGTCGTTTGTCGTACGCATACCTAAGACTAATAAAGGTAAAATAAAGAAACAACTGTTCCAGCCAATGAGCATATTGGAGATCATTTTCGACTATCGCCAACGCATGTCTCTGCAGCATATAAAGGAAGCGCGAATATCCACACCTTTCTCCTCAATCCCGTTCAGCCCGGTAAAGTTGTCTGTAGCCCTCTTTCTTGCTGAGTTTCTTTATCATGCGACTCGCGGAGAGCAGCATAACGAGCCGTTATTCCAATACATCAGAAACAGCATTATGTGGCTTGACACCAGCGAGGAGAGCGTTGCCAACTTCCATCTGGTATTCATCATGCGCCTCTCACGGTTCATTGGCTTCTATCCCAACCTTGAAGACCATGCGAAAGGCTATTACTTTGACATGCGCAACGCATCCTTCACGTCAACGCCACCACCTCACCCCGACGTCCTCCAGCCAGACGACGCTGCCCGTATACACACATTGATGAGAATGAACTATGACACCATGCATCTATTCCGCATGAGCCGCAAAGACCGTAACCGCATTACTGAGACAGCTATTCATTATTACCGTCTTCACATACCTCAAATGCCCGAATTGCAATCTTTCAGTGTCATGAAAGAATTGTTTATTTAACAAAAGTAACTGATTTTGTGCATTTTATTTCTTTGTCTCAGAAATTTAAATTACCTTTGCAGCCAACTAAAGAGATATACATTTTGAAGACATTTGAGGAACTTGGCGTCATCGAAGAGATTCGAAAAGCCATCGAAGAATTAGGGTTTGTACAACCCATGCCCGTACAAGAAGAAGTAATTCCATATTTACTTGGTAGTAACAACGACGTAATTGCCCTTGCCCAGACGGGTACCGGCAAGACTGCGGCTTTTGGCATACCTCTCCTACAGAGGATTGACCCTTCTCGCAAAGAGCCACAGGCCATTGTCCTTAGTCCTACACGAGAGCTCTGCCTACAGATCACCGATGACATGAAAGACTTTGCCAAGTATATGCCCGGTATACATATCGAGGCGGTATACGGTGGTGCGAACATCGTAACCCAGATGAAAGCGTTGCGCAAAGGAGTTCAGATCATCGTAGCCACACCCGGACGTCTCATCGACCTCATGCACCGTGGGGTGGCAAAGCTCGATACTGTATATAATGTAGTACTTGACGAGGCAGACGAAATGCTTAACATGGGATTCTCCGAAAGTATCAACGAGATCCTTTCCGACATTCCGGAGGAAAGAAATACGTTGCTGTTCTCCGCCACCATGAGCCGTGAGATAGAACGCATTGCCAAAAGCTACCTCCATGAATATAAGGAGATTGTGGTAGGAAGCCGCAACGAAGGTGCGGAACACGTAAACCATATTTATTATTTAGTAAATGCAAAAGACAAGTATCTTGCACTTAAAAGAATAGTTGACTATTATCCAAAGATTTATGCCATAATATTCTGCCGGACAAAGATAGAGACACAGGAGATTGCCGACAAGCTCATAAGAGACGGCTATAACGCCGAGTCTCTGCATGGCGACCTGAGCCAGGCACAACGCGACTTGACAATGCAGAAGTTCCGCTCTCACCTCACACAGCTGCTTGTCGCCACCGACGTTGCGGCACGTGGCTTGGATGTAGACGACCTCACGCATGTCATCAACTTCGGTCTTCCTGACGACATTGAGAACTACACCCACCGCAGTGGACGAACGGGACGCGCAGGAAAGAAAGGAACATCAATATCCATTATCCACATACGCGAGAAGCATAAAGTGAAGAAGATCGAAAGTGAGATCGGCAAAGAGTTTGTCGACGGGACTCTCCCTACCCCTCATGAGATCTGTACCAAACAGCTATACAAGGCTATTGACGAGATTGAGAAAATCGACGTTGACGAGGAGCAGATTGCTCCATTCATGAACGACATCATGCGCCACTTTGAATACTTTGACAAAGAGGACATCATCAAGAAGATAGTGACTCTCACCTTCGGACGGTTCCTCTCTTACTACGCTGACGCACCAGAGATAGAGAAGCCGTCAAGCGGGAAAGGCAACAAGAACAAAGGTGAGCGTAACAGAGGCGGCAAGGGACGCGGACAGCGACAGGCTGAGTCTGGGTATCAGCGTCTGTTCATCAACCTTGGCAAAACCGACGGATTCTTCCCGAATGAGATAATGCAATTCATCAACAAGCATGTACGAGGTCGCGTGGAGGTTGGCCATATCGACTTGTTCGACAAAATGTCGTTTATCGAAGTCCCGATAGACGAGGCGAAGAAAGTAATGCGTGGTCTTGACGGCACCACTTTCAAAGGAAGGAAAATCCGCTGCAATGACTCTGAGGACAAAGACGCAGGAAGAGGCAAACCTTCGGAGCGCGACAGCCGTCGGGGAAAAGCACGTGACGACTGGTCTTTTGAGAAAAGAGACAAGAAAAAGAAACGTACGGACAAGAGAGAGCGTTACGATAACGGTCCGCAGGTAAGGATGCGACAGGAAGACTGGCGCGATTTACTCGAGGGTAAGCCTTTCAAACTAAAGGGACAGGAGCCGGACTTCAACGAGGAAGGCTGGGCACGCCGCAATCCTAAGAAGAAAAAGAAATAACCCATACAACAAAAGCAGTGACTCTAAATATAGTAGTCACTGCTTTTTTTCTGAGTATATAGTAATAAATGTCTGTTATCGTGCACCTATCTCTTTAAGAAGCCTGTCGGCATGACCCCATTTATCCATCAGATAAAGCACATAACGAATGTCGACATTGATACAACGTGCGAGAACCTTGTCAAACATAATGTCGCTTGCAAGACTGTCCCAGTTTCCATCGAAAGCTAATCCTATAAGCTCACCTTTTCCATTAAAGACCGGAGAACCGGAGTTGCCGCCGGTAATATCATTATTACTGATAAAACAAAGTTGCATCTTGCCAGAAGTCTTATCTTGATACTTACCATAGTCATTAGCCGACAACAACTCGTGCATAACAGGCTCCGCATAGTATTCCGCATTCTCATCAGCACGTTGCATCTTCTCGACTATACTCTCTGCCGTAGTATAGTAACCGGCTGGCTTCCCACCAATCAACACGTCACAAACCTGCCCGTATGACAGACGCATGGTAAAGTTGGCGTCAGAGTAATGAGGCAAATCCTCTTCCATGCGTATCTTGGCTGCGCAAAGTTTCTTCTCCTCAGCGGAAATCTGCTCCATAAGGGGATAAAGCTCCAACCCTATCATCGCATAAGAAGCTATCAGGTCCGTACCGACGATCACTCCCGGATCACTCTGGTATTTATTGTCCTTAAGATCCAGCTTGCCTGTCTTCATCAGTGAGGACTTCTTGTAAAGCCACTTCACATATTTCTCATAGTTCCCTTTGAACTTATCCTTGATTGTCTTGTAGAAGTCCGGATGGTATTTCTCCGGAACCTGCTCGGCATAGTTCCTCAACATGGCTGCGGTCATCTCCTTGTCAAGCTCAAGGTTCCACTTGTCGCTGTTGTCCTCAAACTCATAGACGTCTTTCTTCTTCTCGTCGTCAGACAAAGGCAGACGTACTGACTTAATAGCACGGTTAAAGAACTCAGAGTTGTGCCAGAAGCTCTCTGCCCAGTAGTTGCTGGCACGGAAAGACTCACCGCTTTTCGCATAAAGCTCAGCCAGGGCGTCAAAGTCAACATTATAGCGACTGTCTTGAATATTGTTATCTTTAAGCCATTGACTGATACGAGCCTCATACTCAGCCTTCTGTCGTATGAGTCCCACGGAGTCAATACACTTATTCATACCTATGGAGTTTTTCCAGTAATTAGAGCTGTTGGCAAAAGCATCCTCATACTGAATACGGGTCTTCTCATTACGAGCCATGTATTTCTTGAGTATGGCCAGCTTAATATCGCGCACCTGAACACGGGTTGTATTCTCCCCGTCACGCATCTGCTGTATTCCATAGCTGGAAAGATAGCGGCTGGTGGAACCAGGATAACCCACAGTCATAGAGAAGTCACCTTCTTTGTAACCTTGCAGTGACACCGGAGCCCAGCTTGCGGGATGGTATGGCACGTTATCCTTGGAATACTCTGCCGGACCGTTGGTTTTCGGATCAGCATAAATGCGGAATACCGAGAAGTCACAGGTCTGCCGAGGCCACATCCAGTTGTCGGTCTCACCACCATACTTACCCATTGACTTTGGCACCGTGAAGACCAGACGCAGGTCACGGAAGTCTTGATATGTGGTGACATAATACTTATTTCCCTCATAGAAAGCGTCGATCTCAACGTGCAATGTGGGGTCTGTCTTCTTGACAGAGTCGCTCATGGCATTTGTCAGAGAGTCGATGATTGTCTCTATCTCCATGTTGCTCTTTCCTTGAATAAGCGCCTCCACCTGCTCAGTGATGTCTTTCTGCTCCTTCATGAACGACACAAACATATTCTCGTTTGGCAGCTCCTCCTCATAGCTTTTTGCGAAGAAACCGTTAAGCATATAGTCATGCTCAACTGTCGAGTGCTTGTTTATGGCAGAAAATCCACAATGATGGTTTGTAAAGACAAGACCATCTGGTGACACTACCACACCAGAGCAATAACCGCTGAAATTAACGACAGAGTTCTTTATGGCGTTATCAGCATAATAAAGATTCTCATAGGGAAGCTGAAAGCCTTCCGACACCATTTGCTTATAAGCCGCAGAGTCGAGATCGTACATGGTCCACATGCCTTCATCGGCACTAACAGTTGCGACAGATAGCAAACTGGCAATAAAAAAAACTATTTTCTTCATCGTATATATATTAATGTGTCTTTTTAAAGTCTCTTCTCATAATTAACAACATAAACAATATTATCAGCAATGTGTTAAGCGCTAACGACTGCCATAATTGCAGATGACTGTTACCTGCCTTCATCGCAGCGAAGAACGAAACTGCCACCAGCAGATACAGTCCCATGTCCTTAAGGGGATAATGAATAGGGTAATATTTCTGTCCTACGAAATACGACAAAAGCATTGCCGTGGCATAGCCCGCGAAGCCTCCCCAGGCACATGCTACATAGCCATAGCGTGGAACGAAGATGACATTCACGGCTATTAGCACCGCACATCCCACACCAGAGAACACAGCACCCCAGATGGTCTTGTCGATAAGCTTATACCAGAACGACAGGTTGAAATACACACCCATCATAATCTCAGCTGCCATGACTATCGGCACAACCTGCAGTCCGCTCCAATAGTCTTTGCCTATAATGTGTTTCAATATGTCAAGGTAACCAACGACGACAAGGAATGCCAACAATGTAAAGATAAGAAAGAACTTCATTGCCTTCGCATAGGTGTCACGACTGTCTTTGTCCTTTGCCTTTCCAAACACAAACGGCTCGTATGCATAACGGAATGCTTGCGTTATCATTGCCATTATCATAGCAATCTTTGAAGCTGCACCATATATACCGAGCTGAGCATGTGCGTCCTCACCACTATAGATATACGGAAACAGTATCTTATCAGCTGTCTGGTTGAGAATACCTGCGATGCCAAGTATCAATATCGGCCACGCATAAGTGAGCATACGCCGCATCAGGGCACTGTCGAAACTGGACTTCAGACCATCACGCAGCTCTTGCCAGAAACAGAACGTGATACTTGCCGTACAGAACAGGTTTATATAGAAGGCATAACCAACCTCCGTGCCGCCTAAAACGAGATAGTAACCCAGATTAAGAAGGATGTTCATTACAATAAACAACAGTTTCAGAGTAGCAAACTTAATCGGACGCTTCTTATATCTGAGATAGGCAAAAGGAATACACTGGAAGGCATCAATGGCTACAGTGACAAACATAACCCAGACATAAGAGGGATGGTCGGCATAACCCATCCAGTCACTCAGATAAGGAAGGAACAGGAACACCAAGCCTACAAACAACAAAGACGTGGTACCTACCATTGTAAGCACCGTAGTATAAACCTTCCCGGGATTCTCGTCTGTCTTAGAGGCATAGCGGAAAAATGTAGTCTCCATGCCATATGTCAGGATAACCATGAGCAATGCCACATAGGCATAGATATTCGTAATGACACCATACCCGCCACTCTCGGCTGACATCTTTGCGGTATACAACGGCACCAACAAGTAGTTTAGAAACCTGCCTACTATACTACTCAAACCGTAAATAGCCGTTTCTTTAGCCAACGACTTAAGACTTCCCATTATCTTTTTTTCTCTATTGGTTACTCTATTTGGATGCAAAGATAATGCTTTTT
Source organism: uncultured Prevotella sp. (assembly GCA_905236455.1). Classification (GTDB taxonomy): domain Bacteria; phylum Bacteroidota; class Bacteroidia; order Bacteroidales; family Bacteroidaceae; genus Prevotella. The sequence goes on from CAJOPT010000006.1 coordinate 10,081, forward strand.
TTCTTCTTTTATTCTTATATTCATACATTTTTAATTAACTTTGCCACCAAATTCGTAAAATTCTACTAATCCAAGAAATCATGAAAAGACTATTATCACTTTTGGTGATGGCAGGAATAGCCAGCAATTTACTCGCTCAAGCACTGGGCGGATACCCGATTACACAAATACCTTTCACTGCGGTAAAGATAACTCCCAACACTTTTTGGGGCGACCGTGTCAAGGCCGCAAGAGACGTTACGGTTCCTCTTGCTTTAAAAAAATGCGAGACTGAAGGCAGAATAGACAACTTTATAAAGGCGGCGCATCCCAGTGCCGACTATGACATCTCATCTTTCATGGGGTTCCCATTCGATGACACAGATGTTTACAAAACCATAGAAGGCGCAAGCTACCTGCTAAATACTGGTGACATGCCTGGCATGAAAGAGTATATTGACAGTATTATTAATATCATCGGTGCAGCACAAGAGCCGGACGGATATCTTTACACCGCACGTACCATCAACCCGGCTAAGCCACATAAGTGGGCAGGAAAGACACGATGGTCTGAAGAAGAGGTTCTCAGCCATGAGCTATATAATCTCGGACACATGATAGAGGCGGCATGTGCACATTACCAAGCCACCGGCTCAACTAAATTCCTTGACATCGCTCGACGCTACGCCGACTGCGTGATAAAGGAAGTAGGACCGAAGCCCGGACAAGCCACTGTCGTCCCAGGACACCAGATAGCAGAGATGGCACTTGCGCGACTGTCGGTCCTCTTGTCTAAGAATCTGACTCCTGCGGCATCGGACTCAACCGACATCCAAGCTGCACAGCAATATCTTGAGCAGGCTAAATATTTCCTTGACTACCGTGGCAAGACTAAAATTCATGACATCTACACACAGAGCGACAAGCCAATACTGGAACAAAAGGAGGCTTGGGGACATGCTGTCAGGGCTGGCTATCAATATGCTGGCATGGCTGACGTGGCGGCGCTTACCGGTGACAGTGCTTACATAAACGCTATCGATACCCTTTGGAATAACATTGTCGGGTGCAAATATTACCTTACCGGAGGTGTGGGAGCCAGACATCAAGGAGAGGCTTTCGGCGCCAACTACGAGTTACCGAACCTTACGGCTTATAACGAGACATGCGCAGCCATAGCACAAGTGTACTTTAACCATAGGATGTTCCTGTTGCATGGCGACGCAAAATACATAGACTGTCTTGAGAGGACATTATATAACGGGGTCATCGCCGGAATGAGCGTAGACGGAGGAAAGTTCTTCTATCCTAACCCTTTGGCGTCAGACGGACAATACAAGTTCAATGCCGATGGCACGACAACACGACAGCCTTGGTTCGGATGTGCCTGCTGCCCAAGCAACCTCAGCAGGTTTATTCCATCGTTACCAGGTTACCTGTATGCCACAAAAGACAATAATATATATGTAAACCTGTATGCTGCCAATACCACTACTTTCAATCTCGACGGACAGGACATAACACTTGAGGAGACAACGCAATATCCCTGGAACGGAGACATATCAATAAAGGTTACACCAAACAAAGCCCGTGAGTTTAATCTAATGTTGCGAATACCAGGATGGCTGCGCAATCAAGTTGTGCCAAGCAATCTGTATCACTATTGCGATGGGAAACAACTAAGCTACCGCATCACCGTAAACGGCAAAAAGGTCAGCAGTGAGTTACTTGACGGATACTTCACTATTGCGCGAAGCTGGAAAAAGGGCGACATTGTACAGATTCACTTTGACATGCAACCCCGCGTCGTAGCTGCTCATGAGAATGTACTCGACGACAAAGGAAAAGTTGCCGTGGAAAGAGGTCCAATTGTCTATTGTGCCGAGGCTGCCGACAACAAAGACTTTAATATACATCACATCATAATAAACCAGCAGCCACAGATCTCTGACATTCCTGATTATAGCATCCGTAACACAGAAAGTGCTGGCGCGCCATTCACGGTCACAGCTCTCTCCACTGACGCACAAGAGGCTTTCTTTACTCCTGACGGCAAGATGCAGCTACGGGATGTAAAGGTTACTCTCATCCCATATTACGCTTGGAACCACAGAGGTGCCAACATCATGGATGTGTGGATGGCACATAGCCTCTCAGGACTCGATGACTAAAAACTAATCTCCAGCCGTAAGGCTGCTGAAACTCAGAGCTGGCGGACCTTCTCGTCGAACTCACGTGCTCCGCCAGATATGCCGAACATACGGGTATGGAGTCGCTTACGTAGGTTCGACAGGGTACTGACGAACATACCCATGAGCACGGCACACTCCGTAGGACGGAAACCGAGGCGGCTTTGCCGTGTGCCGCCAACCAGTGCAGGTGTCCTATGATGTCGTTACTGTATTGTCTCATTTGCATAGGTCCTTTTTTACTGAAGCGC
>CAJOPT010000007.1 GCA_905236455.1 uncultured Prevotella sp.
TACCCGTAGCCTTTCAATCATCAACATCGCGCTGTCAGGGTTGCTGATGGCTGCCGTCAGCACCTCCTTGTAGAGTTCCCGCAGTTCCTGGGAAGTCACCGCATGCTGCTCTGCCGGCTTGTGACACCCCACAAAGGTAAGCACAGCAAGCATACCTATTATATATATGTATTTAATGGTTCTCATACTAAAAACTGTACAATGATGCGATTAAGCGAGAACAAAGAGAGCGTACTCTCATTTTGCCGAGCGTGAGCATCATCGCTGATTTCATCGGCAAAGGTACACATTTTTTGCGAATTTATGATTCCGGCAACTTCTTTTAACCTCTTTTTTGTGATTTTCCTCGTAATGCCCTTATTTTCTGGTCAAACAGCGTTAATCTTCTAAAATGGCTTTGTTGTCTCACTGATTCTTTGTACTTTTGCGCTGAAATAAAAGAAACCGTATGAAAATAGCAGTTGCAGGAACAGGATATGTCGGCTTGTCTATCGCGACATTGCTGGCACAACATCATGAGGTGACGGCTGTGGATGTCATCCCAGAGAAAGTAGAGCTGATAAATAACAGGAAGTCTCCTATACAGGATGACTACATCGAGAAATATCTGGCAGAGAAGGAGCTGCACCTTACCGCTACCCTCGATGGGGCGGCAGCCTATCGTGATGCCGACTTTGTGGTTATTGCCGCACCGACAAACTATGACCCGGTGAAGAATTTCTTCGACACACATCATATCGAGGATGTCATCGACCTGGTGCTGTCGGTCAACCCTGACGCGGTGATGGTAATTAAGAGTACTATACCCGTAGGTTATTGCCGCTCACTATATATGCGCTATGCTGCCAAGGGTGCCAAGAGGCTCAACCTGTTGTTCTCACCGGAGTTCCTGCGGGAGAGCAAGGCTTTGTATGATAATCTCTATCCGTCGCGTATCATCGTGGGCTATCCCAAGATTATTGAGATGTACCCGGAGGAGAACGACACCATCCAAAGACTCACCGATATTGCCTTTCTGAAACAAGCAGCGCAGACGTTTGCGGGGTTGTTGCAGGAGGGTGCGCTAAAGGAGGATATCCCGACTCTTTTCATGGGAATGAAGGAGGCTGAGGCGGTGAAGCTCTTTGCCAATACTTATTTGGCTCTCCGCGTTAGCTATTTCAATGAGCTGGATACCTATGCGGAGGTGAAGGGACTGGATGCGCAGTCAATAATCCAAGGTATAGGTCTCGACCCACGAATAGGTACGCATTACAACAACCCGTCGTTCGGCTATGGTGGCTACTGTCTGCCTAAGGACACCAAGCAGCTGTTGGCTAACTATGAGGATGTGCCGCAGCAGATGATGTCGGCAATAGTGGAGAGTAACCGTACACGTAAGGATTTCATTGCTGACCAGGTGCTGAAGAAGGCTGGCTATTATGATTATTACTCTAATAACCAGTTTGTTGGGGCTCAAATGAGAAAGACTGCGCAGGAAAGCGGACATGCTGAGACGGTTCCCACCATCGGCGTCTTCCGTCTTACGATGAAGTCAAACAGTGACAACTTCCGTCAAAGTAGCATACAGGGTGTGATGAAACGCATCAAGGCAAAGGGTGCCAAGGTTGTCATCTATGAGCCTACTCTTGCCGACGGTTCAACATTCTTCGGCAGCCTTGTCATCAATGATATCAAACGGTTCAAAGATGTCAGCAATGCCATCATCGCCAACCGCTACGACAAGGTTCTTGACGATGTGCAGGAGAAGGTGTATACTCGCGACTTGTTCAGAAGGGATTAGAAAGCTGTCGATATGAAAAGGTGACGATAGTCCTTTCTGACAACTATAAACATTTTTGGAATTACGAAAAAGTATCACAAGTGTCACAAACGTATGTCAACTCTCTTAGCCACAGGTGGTTATGTGGAGTGATATTTTAGTGATACTTGTGATACTTTTGGCTTTTAACGCATGCTTTTACGCGTCTTTTCTTTTTAAGAGGTACTGTGTGCCCTGATTGCTACGTCTATGGCGTATGCCGTCGAGGTTGGCGAGCCAGCGTCCGAACGACATGAGGTTGGCATTGCCGGCAATGCTGCCTGCCTTGCTCTTTATGTTAGCCATGACTGCTGCCGCAGTGAGGTATTCGCCTTGTTGCTCGCTGTCGCACACCTCGAAGTACTCGAAGAACAACTGCTCTACCGGCTGATGCATCTGGAAGCGACGGTTACTCTCCATGATAAGGGCGGTCTGGTCGGTGTCAAACCAGTATTGCTCACCTTCATCCAGGATTGCTTCCACGGCTTGGGCATAGAGCTGCTCATGGTTGATATGATGTGCGATGCGGATAGGACCGGTGAGCTCCACGCCGATGAATCGGCGACAGCCAGACGGGTCGGCAAGGATGTCGGTGACGTTGGCGGTGGCTATGAACGAGGCGAGTCTCGGGAAGACCTCCACATGACGACCGTACGGTCTCTTTATCTTGACGTTGGCAAGCTGGATGACATTCTTAAGGAACCCTTGCTGGATGGATGGTGATATGGAGTTGAACTCGTCGAGGTTGATGAGCAGCATCTGGCTCATGGCCTGTAGCACCGCCTTCTTCTCGCCGAGCAGGAGGTTGTCGAGGTATCCCCATTGCAGCTTGTCGGGGATGAGTGACTTACAGAATGTGGACTTGTTGTAGCCCTGCCTTGAGATGAGCAGCGGCGCGGTGCTGTTGCCATAGTTGCTCGCGCGTCCCATCCATTGTGCCACCATTCCGAGGAACCATGTATAGAACCAGTCCTCCCAATGTGGATTGTTGTTGGGGACGGTGCGTGCCAAGGCTCGTATGTGGTCCTTGCGATCCCACTTGCCGTATGCTTTGCTGAGGTATTCGTGTATAGGGCTATAGCTCTTCACCTTGTTGGACGTGACAAACCTGTTGATATCCTTATCCCACACATCGATTCCTGCCAGACGGGCATCCATCGCAAAGCTGTTACGCGACCGTTCGTCTACCGGACGGAAGGCGGCGTGCGAATGGATCGGACGGTACTCGGCATAGCTGAAAACGGTGTTATAGCGAAACTCGAACCGACTGCATAGAAAATCTATGAGTCTCTGGGTGTTACGACTGATTCTCTCAGTGGTGATGGCTTCTCTCAAAAGTGCCTTCTCGTCGGTGATGGTGGTAATGGTGTCTTCCACCTTTTCGGTACTTGCCGGATGTGCAATCATGTCTTCATCCATCATCTCAGGAACGATGATGGGAGCCGCCTTGGAATTGTAGTATGGCTGCTCGTCGAGAGTCATACGGAAGCTGAATGCTTCGTGAGTGGCGGTGTCGAGGGGTAGCAGGCTGCCGCTGACATCACGCTGGGTAATGGGGTAGGGCAATATGCTGTTGTATATGTTCGAAGCCAACTGATAGGCGCGTCGATAGAAGGCGGTAGCGTCATCCACGGTGCGCGGCTCAACTCCTTTTGCTGTTGCTACCGCCACGAGGATCTTTACGCTCCTGCCACTGGAGCCCATGAAGGCTGCAAGCGTTGAGGGCAGGCACCTGACAGTTTTCTTCACCTTCTCCACAGCTCCGCTGCCGTCAAGGTTGTTCACGTCCAACACCACGAGGTTGTTAAACTCTTTCATCGTGTATGTGTCGTCTTTCTCCCTATGTAGCCACACTGCGGGGTACACTCTTGCCAGCTTGTGCATGTTCCAATATTTGACACCTGGCTCGTCGGTGTTCATATCTACAAACCATCTCAGTCCGCTCACGCCGCCATCCTTGGTGTCGAACTTTATGCGCTGAATGAAACGGTCTATAGTCATTATACTCATATGTGACTTGTTGTAATAGTCTTTCCTTATAAGTGTTATCTTCATTTTGTCTGTTATTTTATGATTTTAAAAGCTATCAAATAAAAACGGTCATCTAAAAACCTGTCAATTAAAAGTCAATACCACGTTATCGAGTATGCTTACTCTGTCTGGTAGGGCTTGTCCGAAGATCCCGTAGCGAGTGCCCGGCTATGATGTAGTAAGTGACCGGCTATGATGTAGCAAGTGCCCGGGTATGCCGTTGTAAGTGTCCGTCTGTGCCGTGGTGAGTGTCCGAAGCTCTCGTTAAATGTGTCCGAAACCCTTTCGGACATACCCCCAAAGCCTTTTTTCGTCTCAATTTTACAGATGTTGCCTCCATGACCCTGCCTAACTGTAGTCCAATGGAAGTCGTGTCAGAACATTACACGGTCGTCATAATGGTCGAACGCAATCGGGAGGGTGTATCCAAAACTCTCAAACAGGTCGCTAATCCACTGTTGCTGTGACTCGCTGAGAACCAACTCGCCGCTCCTGTAACGATAGAAGTTGGAGCGACCGCGCAGGTATTCCGTAATCCTTGCCTTCAGTTCGAGATAGTCCTTATGCAATACCGTGGCGAAAAGGGCATCGAAGCCCCATGCCACACGTTGCACCTTGATGGCACGGAACATACGGCAGGGACCATTCCTCCATGCCAACGGTGTGACACACGACTCCCATAGGTGCTTATCGGGAGCCTGCTGCAGTAGCACATCGCCTGCTATGTACCGCAGGCAGTCACTTTTTCGTTCACAGCTATCGTTGAAACAATACGTCCATGAAGTCGGAATCTTATCAAATAATATTTTTCCTTTCATTTTGCAGTAAAATTTTTAGTTGCCTATATCCATTTCTAACATGATGCAAAGATACAAAAATTCTTCGTAACTACCAAACAGGGTACAAGCATATATGATGTTTTTCATCCGAAATATTTGTTAAAATATCACTGATTTTATGTAAAAGTATCACAAGTAACACAGAAGTATCACTCCTGCAAAGCTCTGGTTTAAAAATAGTTAAGTCCAATTTGTGATACTTGTGATACTTTTTTGAGTAAAATTTATTAATAATATAGTTTAGGGGTTATTGAAGCTACTTAAACTACTACACTCTTAAACTCCTACACTCCTGCTTTTTTTCTGCGTTTTCTGCGTTGTCTGCATGACTTACATGACTTTCGTGAGATTCGTTAGATCCGTGGTCTTTTTTATGGATCCACAAAATCACGAAATCGGTGTGCCTTAAAACCGTCAGCGTGCAGTTTCTTTGCCATTTTGCATCATCTATGATAAAAATATCATAATTTTTTCAATTGTTAATTCTCTTTTTTGAATATTATATTGTATCTTTGTACCCAAAATAAGCGCGCATACAAGAGAACACTGCGAGGCCGCAAGCCTCCGAGGCGGTGCAACGGCATGACGCACAAGCACTTCCCAACCCAACGGTTCCCGTTACCATTCTCGTTAACGTCCTAAAGGAGTGGGGGAGGGGTAGTTGTGCCATCACGTCAGTTGCACCATTAAGTGACTCATATCTTGCACCCCATCCCTCATCCCGCACTTGATGCGGGATCTCCAAGCCACCTCCCCATCCCTCATACATCAAAAACAATGACTCAATTATCAGAAATAGAATATGACTACAATATCATTAGAAAAATCCCTGCTCAATGAAATGAGCCACATCATGGGAAATGATGATCTGATGACACAGACCATCAAGTTCGTGCGCTCCATTCGCCGAAAGACTAAGGGAACAGATATGGAATATGTTCCGAATGCAAAGACCCGTGCTGCTATCGAAGAATGTGAAAGTGGAGTAAAACTCGAAACACTCGACATTGCAAATTTCAAGGACTATGTTAAAAGCCTCTGAAGGGACAGTATAAAAACTGTATGGAGTGTCATATTGAAGATGACTTCCTCCTCATTTGGAAAGATCCTGAGCAGAAAGAAATACACCTTGTGCGTATGGGTAGCCACTCCAAACTCTTTGACAAGCAAAGGAAACGGAAATAACCTATAGTGGGTGACATGAACCTGTCCCCGTGGTACCTCGAGAGACCAAACGTATATGCAGAGACAGAATCTATCCCCTGAATGAAGAATGTCAACAACAACCATATCAGTTAAGAAAGCCCGCAATTCCAATTTGGAACTATATCGCATCATAGTGATGTTAGCTATTGTGGCACATCATTATGTCGTTAATTCCGGTTTGATGCCGTTGATGGATGCAGAGCCGTTGGCTTCCAATTCCATCTTTCTGTATATAATTGGTATGTGGGGAAAGACAGGCATTAACTGCTTCGTATTAATTACAGGATACTTTATGTGTAAGTCAGAGATAGCATTAAGGAAGTTTCTTAAGTTGTTGCTGGAAATTATGTTCTATAACTTTGCAATTAATCTCTGTTTTGTTATATTTGGATATGGCGATATGTCTCTTAGTGAATTCTTTTTGAGAATGTTGCCAGTAAAAGACATTACGGATGGATTTGTTTCATGTTATATAGTCTTTTATCTTTTCATACCATTTTTAAATATTCTTGTTCGGAACATGACCAAGAGGCAACATTTACTCTTGCTCTGTCTCACCATTGGTATATATACAGTGCTAAGTATTATTCCAACAGTTAACGTAACGAAGAATTATGTCACATGGTTCTGCGTTTTATTTATTATAGGCAGCTACCTTCGGCTATACCCTGTAAAAGAAAGCGATACAATATATTGGCTAAAAGCGTTCATCTTCTCCGTGGCTTTAGCAATCTCAAGCGTTTTAGTTCTTCTATATTTAACCAAATACGGTATTCACTATGGTGCTTACGCATTAGTAGCCGACTCTAACGCTCCATTGGCTGTTTTTGTTAGTATTTGTGCTTTCATGTATTTCAAGAATATCAAAATACGACAAAGCAAGTTAATAAATACTATTGGGGGGGGTACTTTTGGAGTTCTTCTGATTCATGCGAACAGTAACACTATGCGTCAATGGTTATGGAGAGATATATTCAACAATGTTGGTCACTATTCAAGCGATGATATATATATTCACGCAATATGTGTACCTGTCATTGTGTTCATTGTATGTTCAATTATAGAATATATAAGAATGAAAATCATAGAGACACCGTTGTTGAGCTTCACATACAACACTATTCGCAATTTTTTTCCAAATGCAAAATAATAAAGACATAATAACCGTAACGTCTCCGTTGCTTCCCAATCTCGACGAGTTCCATGAACTCCTCAAGCAGATTTGGGAGAAGAAGTGGATCACCAACAATGGTGATTTCCATCAGCAGTTGGAGAAGGCTTTGGCAGAGTACTTAAAGGTACCGTATATAAGTCTCTTCACTAATGGTACGCTCCCCCTACTTACTGCTTTACAGGCACTACGCATCACTGGTGAGGTCATCACTACACCATATAGTTTTGTGGCAACAACACATAGTATCTGGTGGAACGGCTGCCGTCCAGTATTTGTTGATATCGAGGAGAGCACCTGTGGCATTGATCCCAACAAGATTGAAGCTGCCATCACTCCCAAAACCACAGCTATCATGCCAGTCCACTGCTATGGAAAGCCCGTAAACATGGAAGCTATACAGCAGATTGCCGACAAATACGGTCTGAAGGTTATCTATGATGCAGCACATGCTTTCGGAGTCGAGGTCAATGGCGAAAGCGTCCTTGCGCAAGGCGATATGTCCACCCTCTCGTTCCACGCTACCAAAGTCTATAACACCTTGGAGGGCGGTGCCTTAGTTGTTAAGGACGAAGCTACGAAAAAACGTATCGACTACCTAAAGAACTTTGGCTTTGCAGGCGAAACAGAGGTTGTCGCCCCGGGCATCAACAGTAAGGTAGATGAAGTACGTGCTGCATATGGTTTACTCAATTTGAAACAGGTGGACCAGGCTATTGCTGCCCGCCAGAAGGTTGCTCAAAAGTACCGCGAAGCATTACGCAACGTTCCCGGTATCCGTTTCTTCGATGATATGCCAGGTGTGCGTCATAATTACAGCTATTTCCCGATTTTTATCAATGCGGAGGAATACGGTAAGACACGTGACCAGTTATATTTTGAAATGCGTGAGAAGAAAGTGCTGGGGCGTAGATATTTCTATCCCCTCATCAGCACCTTCAGCACATATCGTGGCCTTCCCAGTGCAGCGCCCGAGAATCTGCCAGTAGCAACGAAGATTGCCAACGAGGTCATCTGTTTACCAATGTACCATGCACTGGGTGATGAAGATATTGAGCGAGTACTGAATTGTATAACACAGTAGTAATATGAAACATCTAACGATAAGACATTTTGGACCGCTTGAAGAGGCTGATATTGACATGGGTCGCATGAACCTGATTATCGGTTTGCAGGGCTCTGGCAAGAGCTGTGTGATGATGATAGCCTGTTACTGTACGTGGGTGGAGAAGCGCATCGCCCTTCGTCAGTCAGCTGTAGAGTTTGCCGATAGTGATACGTTTATTGATAATCTCATCTCATATTATCATGCAAGGGGGTATGTACACACAGATACATACATCTCTTACCAGACCGATTACATGTCGTTCACATACGACCACAAATCAAAGACATTTAGCCATCGCTGGGGCAAGCATCACTGGGAATACAAGCGTCCGAAGGTGTCGTATGTGCCTGCTGAACGAAATATGATTTCACTTGTGTCAAATTGGAGCCGTTTAGAAACCAGCTATGACAATATTCTCGATTTCAAGGCAGACTGGGATACAGCCCGCAGTTTTGTGAAGAATGAGAATAATATTTTAGGCACGGGAATATCATACGCATATGACGACATCATTGGTGACACGGTAATAACACGGACGGGTAATGTCTTGAATCTCACAAACAGTTCCAGTGGCATGCAATCACTAATACCACAATTTGTGCATCTCGACTACCTGACAAAGGGTATTTACGAAGTAGAGAAAGAAACGAACGAGAAGAGTTTTTCCGACAAGCAACTTGCCAACAACCTTCTCGATATCCTCTATCAACGTTACTACGATAAGCAAACTGACTTTTCGAGCGAGAAGAAGACCATTGTACATTTGAGAGGTCGCGACTTTGTGTTCTCCGATGGCGATCAGGCCAAGCAGTTCAGGAAAGGAGCGATGCGGCTCCTGCTTACCGACCATGCAGAGATATTCCTCGAAGAGCCTGAGAGCAATCTCTTTCCGCCCACACAGTTCCAGTTAATGAACTGGATAGTAGAGATGGTGAATGACAGGAAGCATAAGAACGTGTTCTTCATAGCCACCCACAGTCCCTATATCCTCAACCACCTCCTTCAGGAGAATCTGAAGGAATTCCGTCTTTATCTAACCTATCCCACATCGGAAGGTTTCTACAAGGTGAAGACAGCTACAGAGGAAGATATTCAGGGCATTTACGACAACGGGTCGGATGCGTTTTTTAATTTCGAGCCTTTTACCACGGAATGAAACAACATAACGTATTCCCGGAGTGTAATGTTGATACCAACCTTGTGGGTCACATCCTTGGAGGATATGCCAAGCACAAGAGTACTTGCAACGAAGTGGCAAAAGCTGTCAATCAGTCTGACGCATTTGCCGTGGGTATCATTGACGAGGACAAGCGTCTGGCAACGATGGATGCGGGATTTATCCGCTACCAACAGCCAGACGATGTTTTAGACAAGAACACCCATCTTACGATGTATATCCATCAGGACAAGAAACGATATATGTTTACCGTCTTTCCTGCTATGGATGGCTTCGTTTGGGATGCAGCCCATGTGATGGGAGTTAACATGAAAGATCTCGGTTACAAAGGATCCTTTGACGCCTTTAAGAAAGAGACCAAAACCATCCAGGCTGCCACCGACCCAAAATTAAGACGTTTGTTTCAAGAGATAGCAGACTATCCTGAACTAAAAAGGTTCCGCAATACATTAAAATACTTAATACACTTCCAGTATGATGCTGATCCTGCAACTGTTCAGCAGTTCTTTGACGGAAGGCTGACGAATGACGATTTGGCAAAGATTCTGCAACAATAGTAGAATATTAAAAAGGCGATAATGGTGAAGAAATAGTTAATGCTCCCTGTTGCCACCAAGATTGCCAACGAGGTCATCTGTTTGCCAATGCACCATTTATTAACAGATGTAGATATTAATAGAGTACTTGATCGTGCCTTCAGATAAGTTTAATAATGAAAGAAATCTATGCTTTAGGAGTTGGCCATTCAACACCTCTGTTTATTGAGATAGCGGAGGCGGCAGGATGGCATGTGGCTGGTCTGTATCATTATAATGATGAACGGACGGGCGAGGAGGATCATGGATTTAAGATACTTGGGTCTTTTGATGATTTATACCATCAAGATATTCGAGGCAAGCACTTTTTGCCTACTATGGGAGATATGAGAATCCGTCGCGATGTAATCAACACTTTGAGCCGGATGGGGGGGGGAATTCCAACCATTGTTCATCCGTCAGCCCATGTCTCACGCTTTGCCACTATTGCTGAACAAGGTGTTGTGATAGGCGACAGGGTTGAATTACAAAGTGACGTAATAATAGAAAACAATGTTATCATCCGTTCCGATGTTACCGTTTGCCACAATACAACAATCAAGCAAGATGTATTTGTTGGCCCCAAGGCATTGGTCGGAGCGTACATTACAATTGAAGATTTAGCATATATAGGGCAGGGCTCCATCCTGATTTCAGGCAAGGCAGAGCACATTGGCCGCAACACTCTTGTTGGCGCAGGTGCCATGGTAACAAAACCACTACCTGAAAATGTGGTGGCAGTAGGAAGTCCAGCAAGGATTATTAAAGAGCGATGAAGCAAGCGTCTTGTCTTGCTTCAGGTAAGATAGGACAGCTTATGGAAGAAAAGAAACAAGTTATAGCTTCTTTCTATACAGAAGAGGAACTTCTGCAGATTGGCTTTAAGTCAATAGGTAATGGTGTAAAAATTAGTAGGAAAACAAGTATATATTCACCCAATAAGATATCTATAGGTAGCAATGTCAGGATTGATGATTTCTGCATTTTATCTGGAAATATTACTTTAGGATCTTATATCCATATTTCTGCCAATGTTTTATTATATGGCAGTATGGGGATAGATTTGGAAGATTATACTGGCATTTCTTCTATGACTACCGTCTATTCCGCAATGGACGATTTCTCTGGAGATTATCTGATAGGACCAATCCATCCAGCAGAATTGACAAATGTAACTGGAGGTAGGGTTATATTAAAGAAGTATTCTCAGATAGGAACACATTGTGTTGTCTTTCCCAAAATAACTATCGGTGAGGGAGCCGTTGTTGGTGCATGTTCTCTTGTGAATAGAAGTCTTGATAGTTGGGGCGTGTACTATGGAATACCAGCTGTTCTTAAAAAATATAGAAAAAAGAATCTTTTGAATTTGATTTAATTTTTAAATTCTTATGTATCATCAGAACTGACTAAATGTAATGTGCCAACCTTTTATTGATTGAAAACTGAAAATTGAGATGCTATGAGATGTTTTTCCTAATTTATTAAGTTAGTGAAATGGAATACCTATGATAGACCTTTAAGATTGTTTTTTACCATTTAATGCAGACTTTAAAATGATAGTAGTTGTAGTTCGTTCGTTAGTTTATAATCATGAACCATATTTAAGGGATACTTTAGATGGTTTTGTGATGCAGAAAACTAATTTCAAGTTTGAAGTTCAGGTTCACGATGATGCGTCAACAGATAATTCACAGGCAATCATTAAGGAGTATGCTGCAAAATACCCTGAGATAATTAAGCCGTTTTTGGAAGAAGAAAATCAATATTCCAAAGGTGTAAATGGCGTGATGAGGTGGGGGAAACTCAATTGTAAATACGTAGCGTTATGTGAGGGTGATGATTATTGGACGAATCAGAATAAGCTACAAAGACAGGTAGATTTTCTTGAGTCGCATCCAGAATATTCTATGTGCTTTCATGATGTAGACATTAAGGCAGAGAAAGGTCGTGAGTGGTACGATGTTTTTGGAAAACTCGAAGATCGTGACTATACCGGTTTGGAAAACATGCTCAAATGGTCAGTCCCCACATGCTCTATGGTAATGCGGCGCGAAATGTTTGAAACTCGTCCTACAAATCCCAAATTCACTATGGGGGACAACGTTCTTGTTCTCCATTGTTCACGCAATGGTAAAATCCGATGCATTCCAGAGAAGATGGGAGTGTATCGTCTAACACCAACTAGTTGGATTGGAGGGCAGAGCGACAAAGTGCAACGCTATAAATACATTTCACACTACCTCGGCCTTATTGAGGAGTTTGAGGAGTGCCGATGTGAAAAAATGTATGACATTTTAGAAAACCAATATTTCCAGTTATTGGCTATTCTGAAACGTGAAGGTGACAAAGAAGAGTTTGAACACATTAAACAAGAATATCTGACCTATCCAGGCACTACTCATTGGGACAAGTTTTGCAGTTTTTACATCAAGAACTCCTTTCGCAGCAATGTTAAGTCCTTATTGAGCAAGAATGTGGTTCATTTAGTTCGAAAAGTCAAGAAGTATAAAATATAATAAATGTTATTCAACTTAGCTAAATTCATAGCTGACTTTGTAACCAAGCGTCCTGTTAGCATGTTTGCTCCAGACATTGAAGCAAACAAAGAGATA
>CAJOPT010000008.1 GCA_905236455.1 uncultured Prevotella sp.
GGCGAAGATGGTAGCAAGATGAAAGAAAAGAGCAAGAAAAGACAACGCTCCACGGAGCGTACAATATATAGCAGCAAGAACAATTGAATGGTAACAGGTTTTATGTGTGTGAAGTATAATGACTGAAGGCTATAACATATTGCAAGAGAATGAAAAGCGCTATCCGAGGTTTGACGGCTTCGGAGAAATGTTGTTTTGGTCGTATGCAAACCTACAGATGCTTTGTGCTGCCATCAGCATGGGGAAGACAAAGTACGACCGCTCATGCTATATGGTGCGGGCCAAGGCTTTCAAAGCCTACAAGGAGGGGCGGTGGAACATTCACGACCTCTTTGAGAATAATATCGCCAAGATGAAGTCCGATGGTTTCTGCTGGTACTGCGGTGAGGTGTTTGAAGATAAATCGCAGTTGACTGTTGACCATGTTTTCCCTCGCAGCAAAGGCGGCACCAACAATATGGACAACATCATCATGGTGTGCAAGCATTGCAATTCGTCGAAACGTGACACAGACCTGTTGGAGTGGTACTTCGAGCATCGCCATGAGTTCCCTCCCATTCCGATATTGGTTCACTATCTGAAGCAGATTTACCTCTATGCAAAGGAGCACGACCTGTTTGGCAAGCATCGTGAGGAAATGGAACAAATGCAGTTGCCGTTCAATTTCAGATATATCCCACTGGATTATCCACAACCAGAGTATTTTTTATAACAAGCATTAATCAAATATTTAGAATATGAACTATACTTGGATTCCATTTTATATGGAGTTTGCGCAGAAACTCCTCCAGTTTAGACTTGACAGAAAGCCTTTGATTGACTGGATTTATAATAATTTGAAAGGACATGTAAAACATTTAAAGGATGCCCACGATGGAAGAAGGCTTCCAGATATAGATCCCTTCACCGTATTCGCAATCATCAATCGGCAAATCACCTATGACAGGAAAAAAGAAATATGCAAAAGGATTAAGGACTTTTTGAAAATCTCTTCTGATGTCCCTCAAGACTTCTCTGGAGTTCCTGAAATGAATAATTTGCTGAGTGCTTTTCTAGGCTATGGAAAGGATAGGAAGGACGGAGACATAGAGAGACTTTGGAAAGTATTTGAAGATGCCGTTCTCGACAAAGATATTAAAGATGACTATGATGCACTTAACGGCCAATTTGTCATTAAGTATAATATAACTTTTGGCTTGTTTTGGATTCGTCCAGATAAGTATCTCGCTTTGGATGGAAATAATAGAGAGAAGTTGGCATCATTAAATATAGCTTCTTTCAATGGCATGTTTGTCCCTTATGCGAAGTATGAAGACATCATGAAAAAACTTGATGCCAAAATGCAATCGGGAGAGATTGATTGCCGCAACTATGCGGAGTTTTCTCATGCTGCTTACATACAAAATGACGGAACGAGCATGAGAGATATGCCCTATGCTATCGGCAAACAGCCTCAGGAACCAACTAAATCATATTGGCTTTATTCACCAGGAGAGAAGGCATCCAAGTGGTCATCTTGTATAGATGAGGGGTTAATGTGCATTGGATGGGATGCTATAGGAGATTTAGCGCAGTTTCATTCCCGAGAAGACATGAGAACAGAGGTAAAAAAGCACTATCCAACGGAAGGCTCTGCTGTGAATGACTCTTTGGCAGTATGGCAGTTCTCCCATGAAATGAAGGTAGGAGATATTGTGTTTGCTAAGAAAGGGATGTATAAAATCATTGGTCGCGGAGTGGTGACGTCCGACTATATATTTGATGAGAACCGAAATGAGTTTAAGCATATACGGAAAGTGAAATGGACAAATCTCGGAGAGTGGGATACTGTTTGGCAAAACCCAATGAAAACTTTGACTAATATTACGTCATACACAGACTTCGTAGAAAAACTCAACCAATTGATTGATGGAGATAAGAAGTCTGGGAATTCGATAAATACAGACAAACAATACTGGTGGCTAACAGGAAGCCCCAAATACTGGAGTCCTTCCATGGACTGGGATTTGGGGAGTGATATTGACTATACTCTTTATAATGAGAAGGGGAACAAGAGACGCGTTTTCAAGCATTTCTATGAAGCAAAGCCTGGTGATATTGTGATTGCCTACGAATCAACTCCTGTACTCCAAATTGTTGCCATCGGGCAAGTTGTATCAGAAACTGACGGAGAAGTTCTGTATGTCCGAAAGCAAGAAGAGCTGTTATCACCTGTTCCTTATTCAGAGATACTTAACAATCCGGTCCTAAAAGAATCCGAACCTGTAATGAATCGCTGTCAAGGCAGTCTTTTCCAACTCACTCACGATGAATTCCAGGAAGTGATGCGTCTTATTCGAGAGAGAAATCCGGAACCTATTATAGATGACCAGGAGCAAAGAGAAAAACACGTACCTTATTCTGACGAAGACTTTTTAAATGATGTATATATGGATGCTCATCAATTTCAATCATTGAAGTCTTTATTGAATCGCAAGAAGAACGTGATTCTTCAGGGAGCACCTGGCGTTGGAAAGACTTTTGCAGCTAAGCGACTTGCCTACGCTATCATGGGTGAGATGGACGACGAGCGTATTGAGCAGATACAGTTCCATCAGAACTACAGTTATGAGGACTTTATGATGGGTTATAAGCCAAACGAAGACGGGGGCTTCTACATGCGGACAGGCGTATTCTATAACTTCTGCAAACGGGCAGCTGCGTCTGATGCTGATAAGCCTTTCTTCTTTATCATTGACGAAATCAACAGAGGAAACCTGAGCAAAATTTTTGGCGAGTTGCTACAGCTTATTGAAAATGACTATAGAGACAAGCCCATCAAACTATCATACAGAGATGAGAAGTTTGCTGTTCCCTCTAACGTTCATATTATTGGCATGATGAATACGGCAGACCGCTCACTAGCCATGATTGACTATGCACTGCGCCGCCGCTTCAGCTTCTTCGATATGGCTCCGGGCTTTGAAACGAAGGAGTTTCATACCTATGTCAGTCAATTTGCAGACACCAAGTTAAACAGTCTGGTCGATGCTGTTATTGAGTTGAACAAGACGATTGCCGCAGACGAATCGCTTGGCAAAGGCTTCTGCATCGGTCATAGCTATTTATGCAACTTGAAGAGTGCAGATACTACTGTGTTGAAGAGTATCGTGGAATATGATATATTACCTATGCTCCGCGAATACTGGTTCGACAATGAAGACAAGTTCAAAGAGGAAACACAGAAACTGAGGGCATCGTTGGCATGACTACAGACAAAGGCATACTGATACGCAACATCTACTATATGTTGGCCTATGCTTTCCAAGAGCTTAGGCAGAACAACTATGTAGAGATAGAAGGCGAGTCCTTCGATGAGATACACGATTTGTTTGCCGAAATTCTGATTAGGGGCATTTCCTTTCTGTTGAAGCAGGGATTGCATAAAGAGTATGTTGCCTGTCAGGAAACGATGAATGGAATCAAAGGGAAAATCGATATGACTGAGACTATGGCCAAAAGGATGATGCAGAAGAATCTTGTGGCATGCAGTTACGACGAACTATCGGAGGATAACATCTTCAACCAGATTATCGTCACAACGGTTCATGTATTGCTGAATCAGTCGTCTGTCAAGAAGGAGAAGAAGGCAAAGATGAAACAGTTGATGCTGTTTTTCTCAAATGTGAAGTCTGTTGACATGAAGTCGATTCATTGGAACATGTTGCGTTTCGACCGCAATAACAGAAGTTACCGGATGCTGCTTTATATCTGTTACTTCATACTCGATGGTATGCTGATGACTACGGAAGACGGGCACTATAAGATGCGGGAATTGTCTGACGAGCACATGAACCGCCTATTTGAAAAGTTCGTGTTGGAGTATTACAAGAAGAATTTCCCACAATACAAAGCCAGATCAGAACAGGTGAAATGGAATATCAACAGAGAACTTTCTACCGTGAATATCCTGCCTATCATGCAGACGGATATCATGTTGACCTTGAACGACAGAACACTAATCATTGATACAAAGTACTACAGTCGCACCATGCAAAGCCAGTTTGACAAGAAGTCCATCCACTCTAATAACCTGTATCAGATTCACACATATGTAACGGAACACGACACAAAGCACGATGGCAGTGTGGATGGAATGTTGCTGTATGCAAAAACTCAAGAAGCCATCACTCCTGATGGACAAATGAGCATGGCATCAGGAAGCTGTATCTATTTTAGAACTCTGGATTTGAACCAAGATTTTGCAGATATAAGCAAGCGATTGAATCTTTTAGTCGAAGGACACTGAGGACAAATTAGTGTCTCATCAATAAGGTGCGGGCATAGTATAAGGAACAAAGACGATAATGAAATAAAATAATACGAGATATGACGAAAGAAGACAAAAACATATTAGCAGAAGAATTGAGACAAGCCGTTCAGACTATCAAGACGGCTATTCTGCAGAGTCAAAGCCGTGCAGCCCGAATGATTAGCGGCACACAACTGTCTTTGTACTTCGGGGTAGGTGACACGGGGACAGGTGATACGATGTATGAAGTCTGAAGTAAGATGTA
>CAJOPT010000009.1 GCA_905236455.1 uncultured Prevotella sp.
TAACTGATAAGCCCCCTAAACTTTGCACGATTTCGCTAAGATTTA
This sequence comes from uncultured Prevotella sp., assembly GCA_905236455.1. Classification (GTDB taxonomy): domain Bacteria; phylum Bacteroidota; class Bacteroidia; order Bacteroidales; family Bacteroidaceae; genus Prevotella. Next base: position 46 of record CAJOPT010000009.1, read on the forward strand.
TGATTTTTTAAACTTCTAGGAGTATTTGTAACTAACAGTTAACAATCTTAAATAAATCCATTAAAAGCGACACAAATGGCATTATTAGCCTTTGTATAGTTTTGTTTTTCGTATTAGGGAATATGTCAAACCAATTATTGTTTTAAATATGGATATAACGAAAGATCAATTATGTGAGATGAATATTACTGGTATTCATGACAGACCTATCAACGACGAGAAGACTCGTAGTTGTCGATTGCTATATGACTTTATTGAGGGGAATCTCAACAAAGAACATATAAACGAATGGGCAGGACTCCAAGTCAGCCAAATATTTAATCTGAGGGTCTTATTGAAAGTAGCCTGCAAAAAGAATATCGAAAAGACGCTCCAAATCATTCAGAAAAGTAATTGCCAAAAGGAGGCGGCTAAAAAACTTTCTGACGAGTATGGATATTCTCCAGTTATCCATGAAATAATCATTGAAATGCCAAGAAACGAGTTGTTACTTGTTCAGGAAAAAGAAGATGAGTACAATCAGCTTTTAAAGCGTAGAGAAATTCTATATAGCTCTTTACTCCTCCTAACCAAAATATGTGATCTAATCAACGAATAGGATATGAAACTTGAATTAAGAACAGCTATAGAGTTGAAAGCCAATGCTTTCATTGGCGCGACATTTGAGGAATTGATTCTGCCTGAAGGAATGATAGAGATACCTGGCTCGATGTGTGAGGACTGCCATCATTTGAAGAGGGTTGTTCTTCCTTCTACTCTCAAACGTATAGATATAGGTGCCTTCTGCGGATGTGAACAGCTATCTGAGATAGAAATCCCTGATGGCGTGAATTATATTGGTGATAACACCTTCCAAGGATGCAGGTCACTAAAGCAATTGAAGTTGCCCTCCAGACTCATAAGAATCACCTCAGAACTCTTTGATAATAGCGGTATTGAGAACATAGAGATACCAGATAGCGTCACAGAGATAGACTATTGGGCATTCTTTTGTGCCAATCGTTTGAAGTCATTGGTCATACCTAACTCTGTGAAGCAGATTGATCGTGGTATTGTCACGGCTCATCAGTGTTTTGAGGGTATTACCTGTCATGCAGATGGCTTTCATGTAGAGAATGACGCCCTGATTGATGATAAAAAACAAGAACTATTGTGTTGCTGGACTCAACAAAAGCACTATGTGGTGCCAGGGTGCGTTAAAAGAATTGCTGATTTCAGTGCCAACAGCTTTGTAGAATCTATCACCATCAATCAGCCTGTGGAACTTACGACAAGAGACACTTTCGTCTATAATATGAATCTCCGTAAGATAGATTTTGCAGGAGGTGTCAGTGGAATTACCACTGACACCTTCTACAATTGTCTGAAGCTAAAGAACCATAAGCGAGGTTAGTCATTAACCTCGCGATATGGGAACAGATAAATTCTTGGCACTATCACCTCTTCGGGCATACCATTAAGCCGAACAAGTGGACGAACAACGACAGAATCCCAATCGAAGTCCCAAATCTCTTTCTCAAAATCCTCAAATGAATCATAGTGATTGTGACACAATTCATCTTCCTCATATACCTTGCGGTATGCATCTGGTGTCACTGGCCCGATAATAGTTGCCGGTATGATTGCATTATACGAAGGTAATATTACAGCAAGCACTTTGTCATCCGGGGCGAATCCGCATGGTTCCTGATACCTATCCCCATCAGGCCAATGCTCACCTTCAACATAGGTACTCAGTGGATTCATGTCATTATCGTAGGTCTGAATATACTCAGCAGTAAAATCCTCCTCTTCCTCGACTTCCTTAAATAGAACAGCTTCTGGACGATATATGGCGTGACTGAGAGCGAATAATGCAGCTTCTTTCCAATAAAACGAGCCAAGACATTTGCTGTCTATATCCCAATAGTTTTCGTTGCTATCAGAACTTATGGCCTCTGAATTTTCATTCTTTTTCCCAACACAGTAAATAAATGGACTAATGTGATCCATCTTTTTAGATGATATAGGAGATATAGAATCACCATCGTTCAGCGTTATGACTGGCCACTCATCACAGAATAATTCTGCGAATTTCGTAGGATTGTCTGTATGGATTGGAATAATGGCCTTGGACTGCAACATTCGGAAGAGTTCCCTCATATTGTTCATGTCACAATGACCACTGGTATGCAGCAACTCGAAGTCTTTGCCTAAAGCAGCGGCCAAGTTCTCATTGTAGGCTTCATTACCCACATCAACATATCCTTTCCACATGGATAGGTATTTTTGTTTATTACCTGGCAACCTCTCGACAAAACTATCAAAACGCTTGTTGGCTCTGGCTATCAGTACATAGCCTTTCTCTTCAAGCAAAGCCTTGAACTTAGCATTGAGTCTGAATTCTCCCCTATCATACTGCAGCACCATTGGTTCATAGTCCCCATACTGATACATTTTGGACTTTCCCCAAAGTTTATCTCTTTGCGTAACGACATCCATCACCTGTTTCTGATAGGCATCGACGAGGAATAGGCGATGGGCTTTCTGCGCAGCATGATACAAAGCAAAGAGTCTGTCGATATTGGTAGATGAGAGGTATACAACGTTTCCGAGATTCTTCTTGAACGATTTTATGAACTGCTGCTGAAGCTCACTCTCAGAAATACTGGTGGCATCAGGCCTGCTGACATTCGTTGCCTCGCAGACAACGTAATCAACCTTACCCACAAACTTTTCAATCACTTTTGGCAACTTCCCGCTTCGGAACCCATGCGTGCGGAAGTCGCCCGTGTGGAATACCTTAACGTTATCTGCCTCAATTTTGAAAGCGTAGGCATCAAAGGCGGAATGGTCAATAACGATAGGCATAATCGTAAATGGGCCAAAGGAGAATGATTCTCCTGGAGTAAACGTATTTGCAGATAGCAGTCTGTTGATCATCTTCCTTTGCAAGCCATCGACTGACACCAGATGTTTTGACAGCACCAATTGGATGTCCCTACCCACCTTACCTATATATATTGGCAGGGATTTCCTCAATTCAGTGATACAACCTATATGATCACCATGATAGTGCGTAATCAGCAGAGCGCTTTTGGATAAATCACCATGCGTTAATCCTTCGATTTCAAGCTTTCCTGTTTTGGGACCACCAGGCAATTCTTCGCCGTAGTCAACAAACAACTTCCAGCCTTTGTATTCGTATTCTGTGACACAACCACCTATCTGGTGCGTGCCACGATGGATTGTAATCTTCATATCTTCAGTCGTTTTCGTTTATTATTTCCCTTAGTTCCATACAATCGAGCATATTGTATTTCACTCCTTCAATCTCACTATGCCAACTTTGATGATAGTGACCATAATACCAGTAGCGCAGAGGATGATTCTTGGCATACAGATAAGCCTGTAGTTGATCCATGACCTTCCGCTCGTATTTCACATCATCCAGTAAGTCCTCATCGCGGATGGCCCAATCGTATAATCCCTGATGGGATGTCAACTCACAGAACGATGGAGCCGTATGGGTAATGACCGTATCAATGGCAAAAGCCTTGTCTATCTCATCCAGTTTGGCTTCGTCATAGACTGGCTGTTCGTTTGGCCAATAGACATTCGGAGCCAATGGTTCATCCGTCTCAATAGGATGCCAATGTTTATCCATTATCCTATAAAGCCTATCCACAGAGGTTGCACCACCTACACACAGGATGCTATGCCCACAGGCTTTTATGACAGAATAGTCAGGTATTGTTATCCATCTCTTATAACTGATGCGACCTTTCTCAAAATAGGCAGGATTGTCATGATTGCCACGAATAAACACAATCCAGTTGTTTGCTTTTGTCAGACGTTTATTGCATTTCTTGTAGACATTCTCATAATAGCCTGGCCGCTCAAATCCAAAGCCACAGTCGCCAGCCACGATGATAAGCGTATCCGTCATGCCATATTGCATACAGCACTTAAAGACAAGTTGAGTGAAGTCACCATGAATATCGCCACTCACCACGATGCCTTTGGCATTTGGGAATTCCTTATAGTTTATCGTATTGGCTAATGACATCATCAATATTTGAATGTAAGTCCTTACATGCTTCATAAACAGACCTCATCAGGTTATCTCTCTTAGGAGTTTTCTTGGTGTATGTCTGCTTAATATACAAATCAACATAGTTTCGTACAGAGGTAGGAACAGTCTTGTTGCGTTTTATACCAATTGTCCTCATAATTCTGAGAACTTTTTGGTAGTATTCAACAAGAATCGGTTCACCCTTTGCCCCTTTCAACAAGTTTGCTTCTTTCAGGAATTTATCGTAGTTCGACATTTGATCCTGAATCTCTGGTATTTGGCCACCAGATGATTTCAGCCTATAATCATCGATTAACTTGAGTTCCTGAAATGCTATTTCGCCATTGTACGTGACTTGTATCAAGTCAATTCTGATATTCGTTCTGTCGTCCAATTGCAGGGCAAATTCCGTATCAATATAATGGGAGTCTGCTAAATACATCTGTGACTGAACATATTTCTCGCTCGAATAATTCTTTCCATTCTTCTCATGACCTGGAAGGCAAGCGATATTCTTCTTGTTGGATTCAACTCTTGACTTTATTAATGGCAGTTGTTGAACAATCTCATCTGGAGAATAATGTTTGTTACCATAATCAGGCTCCCCTTTATTTACGCCCAAATAGTAATTATGAATCTCTGCATCAATCTTGTGATCCTTGTAGCTAAGACTCATAATCGAAGCTCCTCTATAATACACGTTTATCCGGTTCTCTTTCCTGATATTTATATACAGGTCTTTGTCATTCAACAAACTCTTCCACCAGTCTGGCTTGGTAGAAAGGGCTTGGAATAATGGCGCTTTTTCGTTCAAGTTAAAATAACGAGCTTTCATATCATAACGACTTTTACAGTTTTCTTCATTCTACGTGCTTCAGAGATAGCGTGATGTGTACCACGGGAGTCAGCTGAAGGGAAAGCAATTACTTTTGACGCCTCTTTTACTATCAGGGTATTTCGGCGGAGAGGAGCCTGTTTCCCGTAGCGGGCGTAATCAGGAGCGAACTCCATCAGAGGAATGTGGTGACGGCCAGCGAAGAGTTTTGCGTAAGTATCGATGCCTTGGGCACCACCAGAGACAACAAGAGAAAGATCATCAGGAGAGATTTCTTCAAGCAGCAGCTTTTCCCATTCTGAATAACTGATCTTCGGTGTTCTCGTTCCAACAATTGCCAGTTTCCTTTTAATTCTTTCCATCATTTTCATGCTTTTAGTGTATACTTATCAATACGATGATCCTGTCATACCTAAAGCCCGAAAATCCTCAATCCTGCAAAAAATTGAATAAAAAACACGTGTCTGATACTTCTATGTTTGATTACAATCTATATCCAATACCTCATATATCGTATCATAGAGTTGTCTGCGCCTAAAACGGCATGCTAAGTGTCTCAAGCCGTTGACTGATCAACTCTTTGAACTTAATTTTCTGCTGGGAGGAGATAAAGGAATCATCTATGCAGGCGAACCATTTATCTTTCAGGGGAATAAAGCGGTTGAAGATGCGTTGTATCATCTGCTTGTTAAGACCTGAAGCCTCCATCGCCTGAGCGAAATCCATTGATAGGAGTTTCTTCTGGAAACCATTTAGTGGCAGAGCCAGTTGATCGGTGTCTTCTGGCATCACGATGGCTGTGGAAACCTGGTCGTAGGTAGGTGTGAGCACATACTTACCTGGTTTCTCGCTAAAGAGTGAGAAGTTCTTCAGATGCATATCGGCATTGCCCACAATCCATGAAAAGACTACCTGTTCCCAATAATTGATGATATCGAACTTGGGAACACTCGAATAGCGATCTATCAGTTTCGCTATCAGTTCGTAGCTTGCCTGATATTTCTGTTCTGTCAGCTTACCTGAGAGTTGACACATATCCTCCATGGGTAATTTACGTCCTTCGTCAGTACGATCTATGCGGCGGGTGATATAGTTCAGTTCACCATCCGCAAAGCGTATCAACGCATGAGGCACGGTGGGTATACGGGCTATCTCTGCCAGATGCATCGTCAGATCTTCTATCTCTGGCAGACATTCAAACCGTTCTGTCTGGGGCTTCAAAATATATCGACCCATCACACCAACGATGGTGAGCCTCTGGGCACGTCCGTTGGCATCGTGTTCCAAATCCATAGAGAGCTTGGCTTGAACACCCGTTACTGTGGTACGACTCTCAACCACCACCTGTGCCAGTTTGTTGATGTCTTTTTTTGTATATGGTAGAGAGGGGGCGACGGATTGGCCGAAGAATCGCTTGGCGCAACGTGGGTGATAATCTATCTCGCCCTCATTCAGAGGCTGATAGCAGCATAGACATCTCTTATTTCTCATACACGATCCTCCTTAGAATTTATTGGTACTACACTTACATTACCAATACAATCGCGACAACAGGTAAGCAATAACGCCATACGGTCACGACGATTAATCTTCCAGTTGCGTTCAGCTATGTTCAACATCCATCCTTCTGGAATCAAACCATCGAAGAAGGAGAACATCACATTATTATTATATGGCTCCTTGCGCAAAGGCAAAGTCAGACTGACAGGCTGAGCTTCAGGCTGGCTGAGATATGCCTCGTCGTAGACGAATGTATATCCCTGCTCGTCTTCA
>CAJOPT010000010.1 GCA_905236455.1 uncultured Prevotella sp.
GCCGCCAAGGACGGCAGACTCCCGTCTGTGGCGGGAGTCTGATAAAACATTGTCAAAAAGCCTGCCGCCAAGGACGGCAGACTCCCGTCTGTGGCGGGAGTCTGATAAAACATTGTCAAAAAGCCTGCCGCCAAGGACGGCAGGCTTTCTTGGTAAAAGAAGGTCTCTTTGATGAGTTAGATGAGAATTCACTTGGACTTGACAAGGCTCCGGGAGCGGAGACATTTGTGGTATTCACTCCGTCAGACACGACGAACCATTTTTGTAATGGGGTTGTCATCGCTGCCTTCAAGGATGTGCTTTATTGTATGTGGCAAACCTCTGCTACAGGAGAAGATACTCCCGACACATATGTGAGATACAGTAGGAGCTATGACGGAGGTAAAACGTGGGAACGTTCTGAAGTGTTGGCACTATGTCCAGATACAACAGTTTTCTATACTTCTGGAGGATGGATCGTGAGCGGTGATTCCTTGGTGGCTCTCATAAACTGTTGGAGGACCGATACTAAACCGTCTGGAGGCAGCGCATGGTATATGACAAGTGCAGACGGCATTCATTGGTCTAAAGGTCTGTCGCCACAGACGACAGACTCCCGTCTGCGGCGGGAGTCTGATAAAACATTGTCTAAAGGTCTGTCGCCACAGACGACAGACCTTCGTCCAGTGTTAATGGCTGACGGCTCGCCAATGAATGGCATCATAGAGCAAGATCCTTGCCGGTTGGCAGACGACAAGGGCTCCGCCACAGGCGGAACCCCTGATAAACATTGTCTAATAAGCCTGCCGCCGCAGACGGGCAGACTTGTCGGTGCTGCGCATTTTCAACCGGGGCTGCACGTCTCGCCAATATATACTGACGATGCCATGGGCGTTAGTGGATGGAAGAAGGCGGAGATACCGCATTGTGATGACCTTTCAAACCCTCAGTCGCGTGAGTTGGAGCCAAGTCTGTTTGTTAAGTCTGATAGTACGATAGTAATGGTGTTTCGTGATCAGAACAGTTCTTTTCGCAAACTGGCGTCAATGAGTTATGACAGGGGAGAGACGTGGACTGAGATTCAGCTTACTGATATGCCTGACTCTCGCTCGAAGCAATGTGCGGGAAACTTACCTGATGGCACAGCTTTTTTAGTCGGCAATCCAGTAACAAATAAAAGCCGGCAGATTCTTGCATTAACCCTTAGTGCTGACGGGAATATGTTTGATAGGGCTTTCCTCTTGCGTGGTAAGGACGAGCTTGCACGCAGACGTTATGAGGGCAAAGCAAAGACAATAGGATATAATTATCCTAAAGCAATGGTGTATAATGGATTTCTGTATGTGGGGTATTCGGAAAATAAGGAGAAGGTGTGCGTGACAAGAATAAAAGTGTCGACACTTGGAATCGAACCAAGGACCCCCGTCTGCGGCGGGGGTCCTGATAAACATTGTCTAAGGGTCTGTCGCCACAGACGGCAGCCCCCCACCATGTCAAGGTGATACTCTAACCAGCTGAGCTATGCCGACTCCCTGTTTGTGCGCCTGAAAGGACTCGAACCTTCACGTCGTAAGACACCAGATCCTAAGTCTGGCGCGTCTGCCAATTCCGCCACAAGCGCTCTTTTTTAATTGCGGCGCAAAGGTACGCACTTTTTATGAATTTTGCAAATAATTCTACAGAAATTCTCTAATCTTTACATTTTTCTTGCAAACTCGATGATTGTGTCTTTTCCACGCTTAAAGTCATCATCGGTGATGTCTACATGATAGTCTGGCTCAATGCCAAACTCCGTGCTTTGCTTGTCACGGTCATACATGGGACAGGCGGAGAACCGTATGCTCCAGCCATTGGGCAGCTCGCTCGAGAATGGCAATCCGGCACCGCCACCGGTACGGTCGCCTACGATAATAGCATTGGGACAGCATTTCATGTATTTTACAAATTCGTTGGCGGCACTGAAGACTGAGCGGTTAGTGAGTACGACAACCTTTTTTTGCCACCGTACGCCTTTTGACGGTTTCAGTTGCTGTTCCTCCAATGCGGAGAAGTCATTGTGCCCTTTTCCTGTCTTGTGCTGCATGTAGCCAACCGTTATCGTCTCATTGGTAAACCGCCCTGCCAGTTGCTCTGCTGTCGTGAGTACTCCTCCGCCGTTGTCTCTTATGTCGATGATTATTCCGTTGCATGCAGCCAGATATACAAAGATCTCATCCAGGTTACCTTCTCCGATGGCATTTTGGAATGAGGGGTATCTGATGTAGCCTATGTTGTCGTCCAATATGCGGTATTGCAGTCCTCCGGCTATCCTGTAGTCAGTATCCAGATATTTCCTTATAAGTGTGTCTGAGCAGTTTCGCGGGAAATCCTCATGCCACGACCAGTTGCGCGCCGTGTTGAATGGAGCGTAGATGTTAACATGTCCGTCGCGTAGCTCCGACAGCATGTTTGCAAGTACCTCAAACTGCTGATTATCTGTCATCCTGTCATTAAACTGTTTCTTGTATCGCTCATAAACCTCGTTCCAGTCGAGTCCGTACTCCTTTTGCTTGTAGTCGAAGAAACAGTAGTGTTCGTCGATGATATGCCAGAGAGCCTCGAAATTTCCGTTTGGGCTGTCAGGGTATTCCTCCTCATCCACGCATGATGAGAGGGTTGATGTTAGCATCAACGTTAACGCCAACGTTAACAGGTGGCTGATATTTTTGTATGTTGCCGTCATAGGTATTTTGTTATGCCAAGGACAAACATGTGAGACAACTGATGATATCTGAGATTGTTGACCTTTGCCTGTTGATAGTCGCCAAGGTAGCCTGCCCGCAGCCATGTGCTGCGCCATTTTGCCGATGGGCGGATGTCGAGTGTGACCATCTGCCGATACGACGGGGTAGAGACGATGGTGGTGGGAACGATGTTGCGGTCATAGTTGCCTCTGTTAAATATCTCATAATACGATTGCTCGTAATTAGGTGAGAACATTAGTCCGGCAAGAGGAGCGGTGCCCTCATACTTGATACGTAAGTCACATGATTTGATTGCAAGATCATAAGTTGCCGCAAAAGATGGCGTCAGACTGGCAGAGAGACGTAATTGTGCCGGGTTGTTGCCGTTACGTGTGTTGTATAGAAATCCGATATCTGCTTCTATGCCACCGCCTGCCTCTACCTTAAAGGCTGGGGTTATCTGCCAGTTATAGCGCAGGCAATACAAGAAATTGTATGCCCCTTCAAGTTCGTTATTGTTGTCAGCTCTGTTGCTTACATACGAGAATTGTCCTTGGTGCATGACAATACTGGAGAGGTGTGCCCTTCTTAATGGTCGTGTGTTGTGAGAAATGTACCTCACCTCAGTTCCCTTGTATTTCTCAGGAGAGAGATAGGTGTCAAGAATGTTTGACGCACCGACGGCAATCATCTTGGCTTTCGTCTGCGGCGGAAGCCTGCCGTCCTTGGCGGCAGGCTTTTTGACAATGTTTTGGACTCCCGCCACAGACGGGAGTCTGTCGTCTGTGGCGACAGACTCTTTGACAATGTTTAATCGGACTCCCGCCACAGACGGGAGTCCTGTAGGACATTGTCTGAGATCCTGCTTCCACGGACAGCAGGATTCCTGAGCCACAGCTGTTATGGCTATAGTCAAGAAGACTGCCGCGATTAATAGCTTTTTATTTCTCATCATCAGGGAAGAGACTTAATTGACCTGTCATCTCGTCAATAACCTGTTGCCGGCTTTTGTTTATTTCAGGGTCTGTCGTCACAGACGACAGACCTTTAGACAATGTTTTATCAGACTCCCGCCGCAGACGGGAGTCTGCCGTCCGAGGCGGCAGACTCATAGACAATGTTTTATCAGACTCCCGCCGCAGACGGGAGTCTATGTCGTTATTGTTGTCAGTACTGCCGTCAGCGTCGGCATTGTCCTCTTCTGAGTTGTCGCCCTCACTTTCTTCAGGGAAGTGTGTAGGCTCCAGTTCTTCAATCGATGCGACTTGCCATGTGGAGATGCGTTTTCCTTTAGCCTTGAATCCCTTAACGCCAATAAACTGTTCGACGTCAATCTCTAATGGCAACCTAACCTCGTCATCTCCTCCGAAGGTGACGTTAATGCGGGGATAGACCTCATCGGTGAGAATCAACAGCTTTGATTCTGTATTCTCTCCTACAAAGTTCTGATGCTTTTTGTTGGCTTCCATGTAGAACCGTTTTACGTACGGATAGCCTTGGTTGTCTGCGTCATACAATACGGCAGTCCAGACTTTGTCTTTGTCGAATTTCTCTATGCGTAGGATATTGTCCTCATAATGGTTGCTGGCATCGAAATTCGTTAGGTAGAAATCACCGTTTGGCAGTACCACGAGAATGCTGTCCCCGTCGTTGAACTCTCCTAGGAATGTTCCATGCTCCTCGTAGTTTATACGGCTCACATCGGAGTCAAACCATACCTTTCTTCCACCTAACGTAGAATGTCCGTGGCTCTTCAGACCAATGCGGTGAACAGGCTTTTTAGTAAGCAGATTGCCTTTTGAGCCTCGTCCTTTTATAATAAGGTCGGCGAAGTCTTTCTCAATGAATATGTTTGAGCGACGGGATGTCTGCGACGTTATTTCGAGAGTTACCTTTATCACCTCTGCCTCTCCGTTAGGGTTAGCGGTGAAATATGCGATCTTAGAGCCAGGCTTACCTTGCGTAAGGTCGTATTCCTTGTCACGGGTTATGGATGGTACGTTGAAACGCTTGATGTAATAGAACCCTTTCTTTCCGTCTCTGTACACTACATTATATATGGTACGCTGGTCATTCTTCTTAAAGACTTGTAGGTGTTGTATGTTCTTGCCTACGAATATCTTGTCGGCAACACGTGTCACCTTGTATTTGCCATCTTTATAGAAGATGATTATGTCGTCTATGTCAGAACAGTTGCAAACAAACTCGTCTTTCTTGAGTCCTGTGCCGATAAACCCTTCCTGCCGGTTGATGTATAGCTTCTGGTTTGCCTCTACGACTTTCGAGGCGACAATGGTCTCAAAGTTCTTAATCTCGGTCTTGCGTGGATGCTCCGCACCGTATTTGTTCTTTATGTATTCAAACCAGCGAATGGTGACATTCACCATATTGGCAAGGTCTTTGTCTATGCTTGCGATCTCATCCTCAATACGTGCGATAAGCTCCTCTGCCTTGTCCTTGTTGAATTTCGCTATGCGTTGCATCTTTATCTCCAGCAGGCGGAGGATGTCTTCTTTGCGTACTTCCCGGATAAATTTAGGATAGAAAGGTGTGAGCCGCTCGTCAATATATTCGCATAGGGCATCTGTGGAGGTGGCGTTTTCAAAAGGTTTTCCTTTGTAAATGCGTTCTTCGATGAAAATTCTTTCTAATGAGGCGAAGAACAACTGCTCTTCCAGTTCATGCTTCCTTATCTCCAACTCCTTGCGCAACAGCTCCCGGGTATTGTCTGTAGATGCTTTGAGCACATCGCTGACAGTGAGAAAACAAGGCTTGTTGTCAACAATGACACAGCAGTTTGGCGATATGTTCACCTCACAGTCGGAGAATGCGTATAGGGCGTCAAGAGTCTTGTCTGAGGATACTCCTGGAGCAAGGTGTACAAGTATCTCTGCCTCTGCTGCGGTGTTGTCCTCCACCTTCTTAGCCTTGATTTTTCCTTTCTCAATGGCTTTGAGGATGGACTCTATAAGTGTGACTGTATTCTTCGAGAAGGGAATCTCCCGAATCACAAGCGTCTTGCTGTCGAGCTTCTCTATCTTTGCGCGTACTTTAAGTACTCCACCACGCTGACCGTCATTATATTTCGACACATCAATGCTTCCTCCCGTCGGGAAGTCGGGATATAGATGGAATTCCTCGCCGCGGAGATAGCTGATTGCCGCGTCACAGATCTCATTGAAATTGTGGGGCAGGATCTTTGATGACAGTCCTACTGCAATACCTTCGGCACCTTGTGCCAATAGCAAAGGATATTTAACAGGTAGAGTGATCGGTTCCTTATTCCTGCCGTCGTATGACAGTTGCCACTCTGTGGTCTTGGGGTTGAAAACGGTGTCAATGGCGAATTTCGACAAACGTGCCTCTATGTACCTCGGGGCTGCAGCCCTGTCACCTGTCAGTATGTTTCCCCAGTTTCCCTGGGTGTCTATCAACAAGTCTTTCTGTCCCATCTGAACGAGGGCATCGCCAATGGAGGCATCTCCATGTGGATGAAACTGCATGGTATGTCCTACGATATTGGCAACTTTGTTGTATCTGCCGTCATCCATTCGTTTCATGGAGTGCAGAATGCGCCGTTGTACGGGCTTCAGACCGTCACCGATATGCGGTACGGCACGTTCGAGAATCACGTAACTGGCATAGTCAAGGAACCAGTTTTGGTACATGCCGCTAAGATGATGTACTGCGGATGCGTCAAATCGGTTCACAGGCTTGTAGTCAGAATGGCTGTTGCCGTCCTGAGAGGTGTCTGCGTCAACCTGTGGTTCCTCACTGTTTTCCTTTAATAGCTCGTCTTCCTTTATATCGTCGTTCATGAATGGGATTTGCCTGTTGTTTACTCAAATTTCTTTCTGAATAGAGTCTTTCCAAACTCTTTCATCTCTGTGCTGTCTACCTCCAGCAAGTCCTCATGGCGTGCCTTGCCAATAAGTTTAAGGGCCATCTTCTCGTTAATGCCGAGATGGTGTTTTAATCCTTTGATAAGCCTGTTCTGGGAGATGGCTGGTTTTCCGGCTTCTTCGAAAGTCAGTGAAATTACATGCTTAAGCTGGTCAATGTTGTCGTGTAACTTCTTACGGTGCGCATACTTGTATGCCACCAATACAACTCCTATGGCGAATAGGATACAGATAATAATTGTAGGGCTCATAGTTCTAATAGATTATTATATTTTTCTTGCAAATATACAATTTTTTTTTTGAATTTGACAATTATATAATAAAAAAACATTAAATTTGCACCATAATCCATTAATTATTTATTTTTATTCTTGATATGGAGGATGTAAAAACTGAAAAACCTGCGGAGAAGCAGGCTGAAGCTTTAAACAGTGATTCTAAATTTGACCGTAGGAGAAGAGTTATCGGAGCGATATGCGGTCCTATCTGTGCTTTACTGATATGGATAACACCAATCAGCGGACTCTCACCCGAAGCCCATCATCTACTGGCGGTAATGACCTTAGTGGCACTTTGGTGGATAACAGAGCCTGTGCCCATTCCAGTAACCTCACTGATTGGTCCGACGCTTTGTGTGCTCTTTGGTATCGTTAAGATGAAAGATGCCTTCTCGGCTTTTGCCAACCCTATGATATTCCTGTTTATGGGAGGATTCGTCATAGCGAAGGCAATGATGGTTAACGGTCTTGACAAGCGTATAGCTTATGGTATCATGTCAATGAAATGGGTGGGCAACTCACCTCGTCGCATATTCCTTGCCATCGGCTTGGCATGTATGTTATGCTCAGGCTGGATCAGTAATACTGCAACGGCAGCAATGATGTTCCCTATTGCCTTGGGACTTCTTGAAGCTATCCGTGAGATGATGGCTTTAAAGGGTAAGGAGATAAACCTTCGTACATATAAATATGCCACGGGTCTGATGCTTATGACGGCTTATGCCTGCTCTATCGGTGGCGTACTCACTCCGATAGGTACTCCTCCTAATATTATAATGTTAGGATTCCTCGACGAGTTGGCTAATATCCACATTTCTTTCTTCCAATGGATGGTATGGGGATTTGTGGCTATGGTGTGCTATTTTGTCATTGCCTATATAGTGTTGTGGCGAATGTTCCCTGCCGATATAGAGCAGATAGAGGGTGCCCAAGAGCTTATAGCTGACAAGGTTAAAAGCCTTGGTAAGTGGACATTGGCACAGAAGAACACTCTCTTTGCTTTTCTTGTAGCGGTGGTTCTATGGGTTACTCCGGGTATCATCAGTATGACCGCAGGAACGGAGAGCGACCTGCTGAAGACATATAACAGTATTCTGCCGGAGTCGGCTGTTGCAATGATAGGTGCCTTGCTGCTGTTCTTCCTGCCGGTAAACAAGAATTTCACTAAGACGACAATAAGCTGGAAAGATGCCGTGTCGGGAATAGAGTGGGGAACGCTTTTGCTCTTCGGCGGCGGACTTGCCATGGGAGGAATGATGTACAGTACGGGGCTCTCCGCATGGATTGGTCAGCTTATTGTCAACGGCTTAGGAGGCAACCCGCCAGAGATTCTGTTCATCGCTGTGTTCTGTGTGATGGCACTGTTGCTCTCTGAACTTACCTCTCATACGGCGGCAACCAATATGATTGGTCCGTTGGCTATCGGTGCGGCTGTCTCCGCTGGTTTCAGCCCGGTGCCTGTGGCTGTGGGTGTAGCTCTGTCGTCGTCTCTTGGCTTTATGCTGCCAGTGTCTACGCCTCCGAATGCGATTGTATATGCCAGTGGATACATTCCTATCACAAAGATGATAAAGACAGGTGTCTATATCGATTTCATAGGTATAGCTATCGTAACCATCCCGATTGTGTTGTACCTTGTCGGATGGGTTCTTGGATAATACTAAAATTATCTTCTGAATAAATACAATTATGCTCCGCGACACTATCTTCGTGGAGCATAATTGTTATTATATTAATTATTTATCAGATTGCTTATGGTATTTGTATAAGCTTATGGGTCTGTAGTGATAAGTGCCATTGCGGATGCTGTTTGATGTATTCAACGCACTGGCGAGTAACCTCTTTATTGCGTGTCGTGTCACCGGTGTCGCATGGCTGTAGGTTGAGATACAGTCCCTTGCCCAGCTTTCCATACGGTGTGGGGTCATGGACACCATCAAAGACCACTTTTACTTCATTGATCTTTTTTGCGGCAAGCTTTGGAGCATGCTCTAAGAAACAATCTTTAGGTGAGAGTGTAACCCAGTCTATGTCTGTAGGAACGGGACGGGTGCCGTTTGTCTCCATTGCTATATAGAACCCCTCGCGGTGCAAGGCGTTTATCAGGTCTTCATCGACCTGTAATGACGGCTCTCCGCCTGTGAGTACAATGAATCCACATTCTTTCCATCTCATGATACGGTTCAGTATGTCTTGGATACTCATCTCTGTGTATTCACTGAAATCGGTGTCGCAAAATGGACAATGCAGGTTGCAGCCGCTGAAGCGGAGAAACACTCCGGCACGGCCTGTGTGACGTCCCTCACCTTGAAGGGAATAGAATATTTCGTTTATACGATATTTCTTCATAAAAATAACAATTAGGAGTCACTTACATTAAGAATCGGGCGTCTATAGGGAATTGGTCATCAACAGCCATGGCGGTGTTTCCTTCCGATTCCTCAACAATCGCCTTGTAGCATTGTGGAAATTGTTTGACTGTCCATGCCGCAATGTTTTCTGCTGTCGGGTTGAACGGCAGAAGCTCATTGAAATAGCCATGGTCAAGGTAGTCGTGTATTTTCTCCTTGACACGCTTGAAATCTACGACCATTCCATCTGCGTTCAACTCGTCAGACGCGAGAAAAATGGTGATGATCCAGTTGTGACCGTGCAAACGGCTGCATTTGCTCTCATAAGACAGCTCTAAACGGTGGCTGCCCGCAACTTCTAATCTTTTTGATATACAATAGACCATAACTCTTAAAAGCTTCCATCTTAAGGGATGGGTAGGGAAAAAACTCATTGGCTTTCGCCGACTTTTTTTACTCTGTTTTTTCAGTTAGAATATAAATTGTGGTGCAAAGGTAGTGCTTTTTATTCCATATCTTTCTCAAAGTTCCTCCGTCTTTTGTTGTAATTAACATTTATTTTTTTTTTTTGATTTTTGTTTTCTTTTGTCTTGTTGATTGTTACTATCTTTGCAAGTTATAAAGCTTAGTCTATAATGCAGCCAAAGGACAATCACAAGAACAAGACCAGTAACTCTGTCGCATACGTTGTACGGCAGCCAGGCACGGCTCTCGCCGCCTCCCTGCTGTCCACCCTGCTTTTTGTGCTGTGCAGCAGCAGGCTCGGCATAGCATGGACGCTGGGGCTTCCGTGGCTCAAGCTCTATGTCTGCGCCCACCTTCTTGGCGGCTATGGTCTCTGCTCCCTGCTGTGGGGGCTTGTCAGTGTCCCCGAGCCTGACACAGGCCGTCGCGACCTGCTTCTCTGCGGAGCCGTCGTGACAGTCGGTGTGTATCACGCCGTGGCTGCCGCCGCCTACGCCCTGTCGTTTCCGCTCTGGCTGTACTATGCTGTTTCCGTCATGTGGTGGGTAAAGACCATAGGCGCGCTCTTCATAGCGTTCGACTTCCTCGTATGCCGTGACGTCCGTCGCGCGTGGGCAGGCGCGTTCCTTATCTTGTACAGTGCCGCTGGTGCCCCGTACTATCTTCCAGGCATCCTGGGACTCATGCAGTGGGGCATCGCCAAGGTCGCCGCTATAGCCCTCGCCATACAGCTCTACCGCTGCATGTTGCAGAAGTGACTTTGATAATTCAGTTATATATTTATAAACCTTTTAATTATTAACGACAATGACACAGAAAAAGACAGAGAAGTATGTCTCTCCGAGGACACGCACCGTGAGCCTCCATGAGGAGAAGCCGATTCTGGCAGCGTCCGGCGACACCGTCAATCCGTCACCACGGACATCCATCACCCACAGCCCATCAAGTACCAACATCACCGTCAGCGGCTACACCAACGGCGGCACGACTAACGTGACGAGCTGGGAGTAACTAACCCGAAGTCATTCTAAAACAAAGAGGAAAATGAAAAGAAGAGACTATTACTTTCTTAATGCCGCAGTCGTGGCGACGCTGCTGCTGTCGGCATGTGCCGAGGATGTGAACACCTCCAACGGCGTATGGAACCAGGGAAAGAACAAGGGCATAGGCTTCGATGTAGACGTGTCGCAGGACTGGACGGGCGAGAGCCCCAAGACACGCGCGGTGCTGCAGCGCAACCGTCCCCGCAATATCCAGATGAACGGCAACGGTGGTACGGCATGGCTTCAGGAGACGACCCTCACTGGTATCAACGAGCGGCATCCGGTACAGGCAAAGCGGGCAGATGATATTAATGCCGTCACTCGCGGTGCCAAGGTCGAGAGTGTTGACGACCTGGGTGGGTTCAGTACTTTCAGTTATAAGTCTGAAGGTGAGCTGTACTACAGCAACGTGCAGGCGAGCAAGGAGGGTGTGCTCTCTGAGAGCAAGGAGTGGGAGAACGGCCAGTCGCTGCGCTTCTATGCGGTGCATCCGGCTGACGCCACGACAGCCAACTTCACGCCGGCATTTGGTGGCGTGGCATACAACTTCGCAGTTAACACGTCCGACGTGACGGCTCAGACCGACCTTATGTATGCCGCTACGGGTGACTTGGCATACAATGCCGACGGCATCGCCCCGATTCACTTTAAGCATGCGCTGACAGCTGTGTCGTTCGCCTTCGGCTCTGACGTGGAATTCGACAAGACCATCAGCTCCATAACGCTGAAGAACGTCTATACGACAGGAACATATACGCTGCCTGCCAACGATGAGGGCACGGGAACGTGGAGCAACCTGGGAAACAAAACCGACGTGACACTCTCGGGACTGAGCGTCGCCGCTGTTGCCGCCAGTGCCAACACCGCCATTACGGGTGCGAGCCAGAACTTCCTCATGATACCGCAAGACTTAAACGGCGTGCAGATAGAGATCGGGTTCTCTGACGCGACAACTGAGACGGCTACCCTGACAGAGGGTGCTTGGGAACAAGGCACGACGAAGGTGTACAGACTCTCCAAGTCGGCGGAGAGCTGGACTTATCAGCTGACTGTGGAAGCAGATGATTATGGTGAACTAAGTAAGGGTTTCTATGACGAGAAGCCTCTTCGTAGTGGTGACATACAAACTGGACCATATGCTATCGCAAGCTACCGCTATAATGCAGACGAATCAAAACAAGAGGAGGTGGCCTGGACAATAACCAAGTATGAGTACTCCGACGATGACGGTGTGACATGGGTTGACAACGGCACTACAAAGCCTGCATGGCTGGAGCGCCTCTCGCTCGGAGAGAGTGGTGTGGGAGGTATGGATACTTATAATTATGGCTATGCTTATGTGACTTTAGATTCGATTGACTTGAAGGAAGCCTTAGACAACAGGCTTAAAGCCGCCACGGCGAAGACCGACTACGACCTGTCCACGAAGGGTGGAACGGTTGCGCGCTCAACAGCCAACAGCTATCTGATTTCCTCTCCAGGCACATATAAGATACCGCTTGTGTATGGTAATGCCATCAAGAACGGTGCCACGAACAATGTCTGCTTTAACAAACAACCGTTTGTGGATTATCAGGGCAACCTGCTCACGCAGGCAAACATTAAGAATGTCACAGCTTCTACCACTGCCGCTCTGGTATGGAAGGACGTGACGACAGATATTGTAAGCAACCTTGCGGTTGACGTTGCCAACAACTTCCTGACTTTCACCGTGCCTCAGGAGGCGATAGAGCAGGGCAACGCTGTTATTGGCATTAAAAACGGCAACGACTATGTGTGGAGCTGGCATCTGTGGTTCACCGAGAACGACGCCTTGGAGACCACTTCCATCACGAACGCCAGTAGTCAGGTTCAACACTTTACGCGTGACAACCTTGGACAAACGTATGATTATTGGAGCAGAAGTAAGTATGATATGACCAGGAGGTTACGTATGACCATAACCCAGACCGAGGGTGAACAAAAGTCTGCCACCCTTGAAATAAGGCAGCTTCCTGGATTCTATTGTGTGCGGCATGAGACGCAGTATCAAATTGGACGTAAGGATGCCTTTTCTGGTCTGCCTATAGGATTTACAAGCTACATGGGGTCAGTGACTTCTCCAACAGGTTTTGTAAATAGTGCGGTTTCATATAGTACTGCCATAAAGAATCCAAATACAATATACTATGACAATTCTATACATAGTTGGTGTTCTACGGAAAACTACAACGCCTGGTCGAGTGATCTTAGCGGTACGGACACTGAGGTGGCAACAAGTAATGTGGTCAAGACAGTCTACGATCCGTGTCCAGCTGGCTACAAGTTGCCGGGGTCGAATGCTTGGACAGGCTTTTTTGAGAGCAATTGTACAAGTGCAGTAACAAGCACGTATACCTTATCTGGAGCAGGATGGCATTTTACAATTGGTGGTAATACCGTATTCTTTCCTGCCACAAGATATTATACTGTTGACAGTTCAAATACTTACCTTACAATTGCAAGTTATGTGACAGGACAATCGATATCTTATTACTGGACTGTTCTTAATCCCCGTTATACGGAAAATACAAGGTCAGTTCTTGAAGTCATGTATAGTGAAAGCCAATGGAATCCTTCCAATTTTTTTATAGGTAGATATAACCTCGCAGCTTTCTCAGTGCGCCCCGTAAGAGAATAATCGGTCACACATCGGGATTGAAATCCCTATGAGCGGGACTAACCTCTCCGAAAGAAGAGCAGCGTAACAGAATGAAGAAAGCCTTGGCAAGGACACAAAATCCTGCCAAGGCTTTATCGCTCTCGCTCGTTTTTTTCTAAATGTAAATAAGGTTACAAAGTGTGCCTTTTATTCTATTTCCTCCTTACTTAATCCTGTAAGTTGGGAGATCTGTTCGATATCCATACCCTTCGCTTTCATGTTACGGACAACCAGGAGGATGCCTTCAGCTTTGCCTTCAGCACGCCCTTCGACAAGACCTTCAGCCTTGCCCTTGGCACGCCCTTTGCTGAAGCCCTCGTCATGGGCATATCCCATCGTGACGAGGCTATCACGGTATACCTTGAGCGAGTGCTCGTAGGCAACCTGCTCCTTCCTCGTCATGTTAGCCTTGTCTGCCACGCTCAGCAACCTCTCC
>CAJOPT010000011.1 GCA_905236455.1 uncultured Prevotella sp.
GAAGGAGGGGGATTCGAACCCCCGGTACGGGAACCCGTACGGCAGTTTAGCAAACTGCTGGTTTCAGCCACTCACCCATCCTTCCTTAGGTTGGTTCGTTTTTGAACACCAAGCATTGTTCTCAAATGCGGTTGCAAAGGTAATATTTTATTTTTATACTGCCAAACTTTTTCTTAATTATTTTTTTTGATTTTGAAAAAAGATTCGGAATTTGAAAAAAAAAACAGTATTAAGAGACCTGTCATGAATATTTTTATTACCTTTGTCGGAAATATAATTAACTATTATTATTAATAAAACATTACGTTTATGAAACAAATTATTACTTTAATGATGTTGACAGTGCTTTCTGTTTGTACCTCAGTGGCACAGGACACGTGGACTGTTGCTGGTAGCTCGGCTTTCTTAGGTTCTTTCTGGGATCCTACCGACACAAACAACGACATGACTACAGGGGATGAAGTATCTTATACCCTTATTAAGGAGGGTTGTATTCTTGAGGCTGGTGTAACCTATGAATACAAGGTTGTGAAGAACCATTCATGGGATGTTGCTTACCCAAGCTCAAATAAGACTTTCACTGTACCTGTGACTGGTAAGTATACTGTTATTATTTCTTTCAATGTTCTCTATAATGACATCTCTGAGCAGACCACAAAGACTGGTGATGCTGTTGTTGATGACAAGACATGGACTGTAGCCGGAGGTCCTGAGGGAGCATCTGCCGGTAACGATGACGCTCTGTTTGTCAAGACATGGGATCCAACATTGACGGAGAATGATATGACTCAGCAGTCTGACGGCACCTTCGTGTTGGAGAAAAACGGTGTTGAGCTTGGAGCTATCACATATAACTACAAAGTCCTGGCTAATCACGCTTGGGATGAGAGCTATGGTTACAATGGTGGTACAGACAATGACTGGTTCAACATCAGCGAGGCTGGTATATATGACGTGGTATTTGCATTCAATCCTAACAGTACTCCAAAGGGTCTGAGTGTTGTTTATACTAATACAGCCACAGGTATCGGTGAGGTCATTACGGTAGATGCACAGCCTGTTGTCTATTATAATCTTGCGGGACAGCGTGTGGATGCTCAGGCAAAGGGTATAGTCATCGCAAACGGCAAGAAGTTTGTGAGAAAATAAAGATTCTAAAATGTTATTTAGGTCTTTTGCGTAATTGCATAAAAACAGCTGCGAAATTTTTCGCAGCTGTTTCTTGTTTGTGTTATTTTCTATTTAGAAGTTCTTTTCAGCGAGTTTTGTCGTGGTTTTTGTGGAAATGTTTGCAATAGCCATGTTGATACTGCTATCTGAAGTAACATCCTGTACCCAGCCTTGGCTGAAGTGGTATGTTGTGGTGTCGTTAACTTCGAGCTTGTTTAGACCCATGGCAGCCATTTGGCTCCAATTAGCTTTCATTTGCTCAACCTGCTCATCGGGCAGTCCGTTCTCTACCATCTGTGAGATGATAAACTCCTTGACCTCCTCTTCTGTCATGTTTGCCTTTGATGTGGCAACAACTCCTAACATCTTGAGAACAGGAGCAACCTGGTATGTTGTTGTCAACTTAATACCATTGGTCACTTTCTCCTGCTTGTCACCGTTCTTTATTGTCTGTCCGTTGAGGTCGAAGAGCGTCTTTACGCCAACAGCATCAAGAATCTTCTCCTCAGAGACGGCTGATGCCAATTTCTCAATCATACTCTCCTTTGACATTACCTGAGCGATCTCAGGATGGCTGCTGAACATATCTTCAACGGTCTTTGTAAGCGATTGTCTCATGTGGTTGCTTACCTCATCGTAGTTGAGGATGTGGCGTAGCTTTCCGTTTGCGTCAGTAGAAACCTTAACTGTTTTGCCTATGACAGCCTTGGTAAGCTCAAACTGGCTTGCTCCCTCTTCAGATCCTTCAACGGTGAAATCCTTTGCAGTAATTTCCAAAATAGTGCTGTCGCCCGCATTCTCAGTAACATTTATTACGGTATTGAATGTTACTGTAGCCTCAACAGAGCCTCCACCCATAGGGCTACCCGTTGAAGTCTTTGCGTTTGTAGAGTAGGTTGCCGTCTGACCTTTTTTGAATTCTCCCTTAATCAGGGTTTGTGCGTTTAACTGGAATGCTAATACGCACAATGCAATTGTTGCAATAGTCTTTTTCATATCCTTATATATATTAATAATGTGTAGTTTTATGTAATTTGACAGGTTCAACAGTAAGATTAATAACTGCGTGCGATCAGCACACGGCATTTAGATGGTTTTCCACTAACCATGTCTGTGCCGGGAGTCTGCTCGAACATGAACGGGACGCAACGGATAGTAGCCTGTGTCTCTTCTTTAATCTTCGCTTCTGTCTCTGGGGTTCCGTCCCAGTGACACAGGAAGAATCCTCCGTCTTTTACCTTCTCTTTGAACTCCTCATAGTTGTCACATTCATAGATGTGAGCGTCACGGTATGCTTTGGCTTTCTCAAAAATGTTCTTTTGGATGTCTTCTAACAACTGCTGAACATATTCAACTATGCCATCGACAGATACTGTCTCTTTCTCTAATGTGTCGCGACGCATAACCTCAATGGTGTTGTTCTCCAGGTCTCTTCCACCCATAACAAGACGTACCGGCACACCTTTAAGCTCATAGTCGGCAAACTTAAAGCCAGGACGTTTGTTCTCTGCGTCGTCATATTTAACACTGATACCCAATTCCCGCATCTGATTGATGATAGGGGTGAGCTTTTCTGTGATGGCTTGCAACTGGTCGGCACCCTTGGTGATAGGTACAATCACTACCTGTATAGGTGCGAGTCTTGGAGGGAGTACAAGACCGTTGTCGTCAGAGTGTGTCATGATAAGTGCTCCGATAAGGCGTGTTGACACACCCCAAGATGTAGCCCATACATATTCAGGCTTGTTGTCCTTGTTTAAATATGTGACATCAAAAGCCTTGGCGAAATTCTGACCTAAGAAGTGTGATGTACCACTTTGCAACGCCTTGCCGTCTTGCATCATGGCTTCAATGGTATATGTGTCAAGTGCTCCAGCGAAACGCTCGGTCTCGCTCTTCACACCCTGTACTACAGGAACAGCCATCCACTCCTCTGCAAACTTGGCATAGACACCAAGCATTTTCTTTGCTTCCTCTTCTGCTTCCTCACGTGTGGCATGTGCCGTGTGCCCTTCCTGCCACAGGAACTCTGATGTGCGGAGGAAAGGACGGGTACGCATCTCCCATCGCATGACATTGCACCATTGGTTGCACATAAGAGGCAGGTCGCGCCATGAGTGGATCCAGTTCTTATATGTGTTCCAGATGATAGTCTCTGAGGTAGGGCGTACAATCAATTCTTCCTCAAGCTTGGCGGCTGGGTCTACCTCAACACCACTCTTGTCTTCTTTTGCACGTAACCGGTAATGAGTGACTACCGCACATTCCTTGGCGAAACCTTCAACGTGTTCAGCCTCTCTTGAAAGGAATGATTTTGGTATGAGCAGTGGGAAGTATGCGTTTTGTGCTCCAGTCTCCTTGAACATCTTGTCCAGTTGCTGCTGCATTTTCTCCCAGATGGCATAACCGTATGGCTTGATGACCATGCAACCTCTGACAGCCGACTGTTCCGCAAGGTCAGCCTTTACCACTAAATCATTGTACCACTGACTGTAATTTTCAGCCCTTTTTGTTAATTCTTTAAGTTCTTTTGCCATTATTTTAATCGTTTTCTTCAAATTATAGCTGCAAAATTACAAAAAAATGTTGATTTATTATGCAGTATCAAGAAAAAACAATTATCTTTGCATTGATAAGTTGAGAATCATGCTAAATAAAAGCCATGAATATTATTCATTAAAAAACTAAACAAATATGAAGAAATTAAAGTTGATGACACTTGTAATGTGTCTTTCAGTAGTGTTCAGTTGTGGTACAAAAACAGGTACCGGTTCTCTAATTGGTCTTGGTGCAGGTGCTGGTCTTGGTGCCCTTGTCGGACATTTTGCAGGTAATGCTGCTGTCGGTGCTGCTGTCGGTGGCGCTGTTGGCGCAGGTACAGGTGCATTGATTGGCAAGCACATGGACAAAGTTGCAAAGCAGGCAGCTGCTGTTGAGAATGCAAAGGTTGAGACTGTTACTGACGCAAACGGTCTGTCTTGCGTTAAAGTTACTTTCGACAGTGGTATTCTTTTCCAAACTGGCAAGTATGACCTCAATGCTGCTTCAAGAGCACAGCTTTCAGACTTCGCTAATGTCTTGAGAAGCAACCCGGATTGCTACGTTGACATTCAGGGACATACCGATAGCACTGGCTCAGATGCAGTTAACAACCCATTGAGCAGGAACCGTGCTAACAGCGTATTGAACTACCTGTCTTCTTGCGGTGTTCCTTATTCTCAGTTCAAGAACGTTACTGGTTATGGAAGTACTATGCCGGTTGCTTCTAACGATACCGCTTACGGTCGTCAGCAGAATCGCCGCGTTGAGATTTATCTCTATGCAAGTGAGGCTATGATCCAGGCAGCTAATAACGGAACTCTTCAGTAATTGATTAAGAAGATTATTCACACAATAAGATGGACGATAGCGTTTTTGTTCGTGTCGTCCATCTTAATTGTTGTAGCATACAGATTTATTCCAGTTTATGCTACACCATTGATGTTTATACGTTGTTTTGAGCAAGCTCAGGAAGGGGAGAGCCTGAAGCTACATCACCATTGGGTGTCCTTGAATGAGATGTCTATGTATATGCCAATAGCAGTTATCGCAAGTGAGGACCAGCGCTTTCTTGAGCATCATGGATTTGATTATCAGGCTATACAACAGGCAGTAAAGGAAAACAAGGAGAAAGGTCGCATGCGTGGTGGAAGTACCATCTCGCAACAAACGGCAAAGAATGTATTCCTGTGGCCTGGACGCTCATGGTTGCGCAAAGGACTGGAGGCATATTTCACATTCTTAATTGAGCTGATGTGGAGCAAGCAGCGTATAATGGAGGTTTACTTAAACTCAATTGAGATGGGGAATGGCATATATGGTGTGGATGCAGTAGCAAAATACCATTTTAATACAGATGCGAGACATCTTAGCCGCAGTGAATGTGCCCTTATAGCAGCCACCTTGCCAAATCCGAGACGTTTCAACTCTGCCGCTCCCAGCTCATACATGCTCAAGCGTCAGCGTCAGATAGGCGTGCAGATGAAACATGTTCCTATATTTGAGGGAACGGCAGGAAAATAAGAATAGGGTAGTCCTATTTCTTTTTACCAAAGGAACGAAGCCAATTTAATGGTTTCTTGATAAGCTCCTTTAATCCGCTTTCTTTTTGTGAGATATTTTTCTTAGCGAACTCTTCACGAATCTCATATTTCGTCGAACTTTGCTGTGCGACATTTGTCTGATGAGTTCTTTTGTTTTTTCTTTTCTTCTTCGGTTTTATAATCTCGTCCTCAGCCTTTACTTTAACAGTCTTCTTCTTCTGAGGCATTTTATTCTCATCCTCAGTCCTTGCTTTAACAGTCTTCTTCTGAGGCTTTTTATTCTCATTGGTATTTTTGTTGTTCTCTTGAGGGATAGCCTGCCTTTTCGTATTATCAGCCTGTTTCCTCGGCTTACGCTTGTGGGCATTGTTGTCGCGGTCTTTTCTCCTTCTGGATTTCGCACTGCTTTTCTTATTGTTCATCGCATATTCAGGTCCTTTCCCGATTTCCTCCGGAAGGCTATTCTTTTCAATTTCTTTATCAAGAAACTTCTCAATGAGTTTGAAATATGTTATGTCATCCTCATTAATAAATGTGATGGCACGTCCGTCCCTGTTCGCTCTTGCTGTCCTTCCAATACGGTGGACATAGTCTTCTGCATCATGAGGAACGTCATAGTTGATAACAGTCTCAATGTCGTCAATGTCGATACCTCTTGACAAAATGTCCGTTGCAACGAGAACATCTATCTGTCCGCTTTTGAACTTATACATCATCTCGTCACGTTGTGATTGGTCGAGGTCGGAATGCATCTCACCGCAATTGATATGCATCCTGTCCAAGGCAATCTTTATTTGTTTCACTTTCTGCTTCTTTCCAGAGAAAATGATAACTCGTTTCAAATCCCCAGCCTTGAAAATGCTCTTTACAATGTCCATCTTTTGTGTCTCATAACAGACATAAGCACTTTGTTTTATCTTCTCAGCAGGTTTGCTGACTGCTATTTTCACTTCCGTGGGATTCTTTAGTATGGTCTTTGCCAATTCCTCTATCTTTTCTGGCATGGTGGCAGAGAACATAATGGTTTGGCAGGTCTGAGGAAGTTTCTTGTTTATTAGTAGGATATCATCGGAAAATCCCATGTCAAGCATCCGGTCGGCTTCGTCAAGAACAAAGAAACTTACTTTGCTAAGGTCGACGTTTCCCATGCTTATGTGGGAAATTAAACGTCCCGGTGTGGCTATTACAACATCAGCGCCTAAGGTGAGGCTCTTTAATTCCTGGTCATATCTGTTTCCGTCATTTCCTCCATAGACGGCAACACTGCTTATACCGTTCAGATAATATCCGAATCCCTGCATTGCCTGGTCAATTTGCTGCGCAAGTTCTCTTGTCGGAGCCATGATGAGACAGTTTATGGAGTCTTCAGGAAAAGAACCATCGTCAAGCATGCTTAGAATAGGTAGCAGATATGCGGCGGTCTTACCTGTTCCAGTTTGTGCCACGCCAAGTAAATCTTTCCTTTTTAAGATCTGTGGTATACATTTCTCTTGTATGGGAGTACACGTTTCAAACCGCATGTCATATAGTGCGTCTAAAACGTTGTCATTCAAGTTCAGTTCGTCGAAATACATATATTATCTTTAATGTAATAAACTCTTTAATTCGGAGCCTTCCTGTAACAGAAGTAAGCTATGAATGCGAAAATAATATTCGGAATCCATGCCGCAAGTGCGGGCGGTGTATTGGCATTTATCGCAAAGGTAGAACTAATGGTTTGGAGCATGATATAAGTAAAACTCAATGCCAAACCTATACCTAAATACATACCCATTCCGCCTTTTCGCTTTCTGGATGACAAGGAGAAGCCGATAGTGGTGAGTATAAAAGACGCGAATGACATGGCGATGCGTTTATGATACTCCACCTCATATTGTGCTATGTTTCCAGAACCGCGTGATGTCTGTTTTGAGATATATTCCAGTAGCTCAGGACTTGTAAATGTCTCCTGTTGTCCTTTAGAGTATACAAGGTCTGTCGGCTCCATTAATATTAATGTGTCTCTGCTTGAGCCGCTGGTAATATGTTCTTTGAGACCTTTAAGTTTCCTGATCTTCCAATTGTAAACTTTCCAATGATATTTTGAGTCAGAGATAGTGTCATACTGTATTTCTGTTGCAGTCATGTGACTAATAAGTTTCTTATCCTCAAATTTATCAAGGAAAAAGCCATATCCTCTTTTGAATTTATTGTCATAATGTTGTATATAGGCAATGACTCCTTTGCCTACTTGTAGTTGTACATTCTCCGCGGAATTATTCTTTTTCCTGTTCTTGTACATGGTCTCAAAGTTCTGCCTTACGACAGTACCGTGTGGAATCACGTATGCGCCAAGATAGTATGTCGTAATTGAAATCAAGACGCAAGAGATCATATAAGGACGCATCAGCCTCTTGAAAGACACACCTGACGCAAGCATTGCTATAATCTCTGAGTTTCCGGCTAATTTTGAGGTGAAGAAAATTACAGCTATAAATACGAACAGAGGGCTGAAAAGATTAGCGAAATAGGGCACAAAGTTTGCATAGTAATCAAAGACAATAGCTCTAAATGGCGCATGATACTGGGTGAACTTTGACAGGTTCTCGTTTATATCAAAGACTATTGATATAGATATGATAAGAAGTATGGCAAAGATATATGTGCCAATGAATTTTTTTATTATATACCAGTCAAGGATGCTTATGTATTTCTTAGGATTAAGCCATCTGAATTTGCTGCCGATCCATTTTATTGCGGCAATAATCCACCTGACAATCACAACCAGCCATGCCAAGTGCTTTCCTGTCCATCTCCTGAATCGGAGAAATCTATGGAATCGTCGTATGTTGCTATAATTCATTAGAGTTGTTGATAATTAAATCCTTTTTCCTAATTGGTCGATGATACCTGCTTTCCAACTGACAAAATCACCTTGCTCAATATGAGATCTCGCATCGCCAACAAGTCTTAGGTAAAAAGCCAAGTTGTGGATACTTGCGATTTGCATTGCTAAGAGTTCCTGTGCCTTGAACAGGTGATGCAGATAGGCTTTTGTATATATTCTGTCGGTCTCGCAGCCATCAGGATCAATTGGAGAAAAGTCCATTTCCCACTTTTTGTTGCGCATGTTCATCGTTCCATCATAAGTGAAGAGCATCGCATTGCGACCGTTACGCGTTGGCATTACACAATCAAACATGTCAACACCCCGTTCTATCGCTTCAAGAATATTCTGTGGCGTGCCTACTCCCATAAGATAACGGGGCTTGTCTTTTGGCAGAATCTCATTGACAACCTCTATCATCTCGTACATCGTCTCTGTAGGCTCGCCAACAGCCAGACCGCCAATGGCATTACCGTCAGCCCCCTTGTCGGCAACATATTTGGCGGCATCGCGGCGTAGGTCTTTGTATGTACATCCTTGTACAATAGGAAACAGACTTTGACTGTAGCCATATAGAGGCTCTGTCTCACTGAATCTCTTGATGCAACGGTCAAGCCATCTTTGTGTAAGCCCCAAGCTGTTCTTTGCGTATGAATAGTCACTTTGTCCTGGGGGGCATTCGTCAAGCGCCATAATGATATCTGCTCCTATGATACGCTCTGTATCGATTACGTTTTCGGGGGTAAAGATATGCTTTGAGCCATCAATATGTGACCTGAACTCACAACCTTCCTCACGTAATTTGCGGATTCCTGTTAGGGAGAACACTTGAAATCCACCAGAGTCTGTCAGTATCGGACGCTCCCACCCATTAAACTTATGTAGTCCTCCGGCAGCCTTTAGTATCTCAAGTCCGGGTCTAAGATATAAATGGTATGTGTTTCCCAATATAATCTGGGCTCTCACCTGTTGCCGCAGTTCCTGAAAATGCACTCCTTTTACCGAGCCACAAGTGCCGACAGGCATGAAAATCGGTGTCTTTATTTGTCCATGGTCAGTCGTAATAACACCTGTCCGTGCGTCGGAGGCATTGTCTGTATGTTGCAGTTCAAATGTCATGAATATATCTGCTCCTTGTTACTTGTCTTTATTGTTAGGCTCCTCCTGAATGGTCAAGTCCACAGGGTTCTTGACAATCTCGTCGGTTAAGGCAAATTCCCATACCTCTTGAATGTTTTCGACATAATGGAATTCCACACCTGTACGATACTTCTCAGGAATCTCATCAATGTCTTTTCTGTTCTCGCTACACATTACTATGTCAGTGATCCCAGCTCGCTTAGCCGCAAGAATTTTCTCTTTGATACCGCCAACTGGCAAGACCTTGCCGCGGAGGGTGATCTCTCCTGTCATGGCAGTGTTCTTGCGAACTTTACGTTGGGTTAGGGCAGAGGCAATAGAGGTGGCAATGGTGATACCTGCTGACGGACCGTCTTTTGGCGTTGCTCCTTCTGGCACGTGAATATGTATGTTCCATTGCTCAAAGATCCTATAATCCACCCCAAGCACATCAATATGAGCCTTTACATATTCAAGTGCAATAACAGCTGACTCCTTCATTACATCTCCCAAGTTTCCTGTAAGTGTGAGCTTACCGGTCTTTCCTTTGGAAAGTGACGTCTCAATAAACAATATCTCACCGCCTACGCTTGTCCATGCTAAACCAGTAACGACACCGGCATAGTCATTGCCTTGATAGATGTCTCGGTAGAAAGGAGGCTTGCCTAACAAGTCTTCTATTTTGTCTGGAGTGATGTTGTCGTACAACAAAAATCCGTCCATGGCTTTCTTGAATGCCATTTTGCGCATCGCCTTGTTTACCTGTTTCTCAAGTTGTCGCACACCACTCTCCCTTGTATATTGCTCAATGATCTTCTCCAAAGAACTCTTGTTGAACTTAATCTTTGGGGTATGCTTATCCAAACCAGTATTCTCCAGTTCCTTTGGAACGAGATGACGCTTGGCTATTTCAATCTTTTCTTCTGTGATATAACCGCTGACCTCAATAATCTCCATTCGGTCAAGTAACGGACGGGGGATTGTGTTCAAGTCATTGGCTGTGGCAATAAACAGCACTTTTGATAAATCATAATCCACATCCAGATAGTTGTCGTGGAAGGCATTGTTCTGTTCGGGGTCTAAAACCTCGAGTAGTGCAGAAGCAGGATCACCATTAATGGTGTTTTGCGTAACTTTGTCAATCTCATCAAGAATGAATACAGGATTTGACGAGCCTGCCTTTTGGATGCTTTTGATGATTCGTCCAGGCATTGCGCCGATATATGTGCGTCGGTGTCCGCGAATCTCTGCTTCATCGTGAAGACCTCCAAGAGATATGCGCACATATTTCCTCTTCATGGCTTCAGCAATGCTCTTTCCAAGACTGGTCTTGCCGACTCCTGGAGGACCGTAAAGACATAAGATCGGTGATTTGAGGTTTCCACGCAACTGTAGAACCGCAATATACTCAAGAATACGCTCTTTCACCTTCTCCATTCCGTAATGATCGCGGTTGAGCACTCTCTTTGCTCTTTTGAGATCAAGGTCGTCCTTTGTGAACTCGTTCCATGGTAAGTTTACCATCGTTTGGAGATAGTTCAGTTGAACACTAAACTCTGGACTTTGTGGATTGAGCGTGTCTAACTTATCTAACTCTTTGAAAAATGTTTTGGAAACACTTTCTGACCAGTGCTTTTTTTGTGCCTTCTGCTCTAACTCCTTTCTTTCTGGTGAGCCGTCGCCATTTCCTAATTCCTCCTTGATGTTTTTTATCTGTTGTTGGAGGAAATACTCACGTTGTTGCTCATCCAGATCTTCACGGGTCTTAGAACGGATGTCTTGTTTCAGCTGCATGAGCTGAATCTCTCGGTTTAATATCTTCAAGAGCGTGAAGAGCCGCTCCTTTACAGTAGCCTCTTCAAGAAGCATTATCTTGTCTTGAATACTGAAAGGCATGTTTGAGCAAACATAGTTGATTGAGATGATGTTGTTTGTTATGTTTGTCAACGCATATTGCGATTCGTCTGGGATGTCCTCATTCCGTCTGATATAGTCAATAGCAGAGGACTGCATGTCTTCGATGGCTGTTAAGAACTCCTTGTCATTGACAGATGGCAATACTTCTTGAACAGGGGTTACGTTTCCTATCAAGTATGGCTTATGGCGGTCAATTCTGTTCAAGTGGCACTTCCCAAGTCCTTGCACAATGGCAGTCTTGTTGTTTCCAGGACCAGGCATGTCAATCACACGTATAACCTTAGCATATATTCCAGTGCTATACAAATCGTTGCTTGTCGGATTGTTTACTTCCTGGTCTTTTTGGCAAAATACAGCAAAAATGGCATCTGGATTTTTGTCAATATCCTCAATGAGTTTGATACTTGAGGTTCTTCCTATGAGGATAGGAGTCATGACTCCTGGGAACATTACAAGATTACGTGTAGCCAATATAGGTATGTTACCCTGGATGTTTATGTCGAATAAACTACTGATGTCGCCATCATAATCGGCAATCATCTGAATTCCATTATTTTGTTTTCTATCCATTTCTTCTTTTATTTTAGCATGCAAAGGTAATTATTTTTATTTGAATTTCAGAATAGGTTTTTAATATATTACTGTGCTCGTGTGTATTTTTAAGTTATTTTGGGAAAAGAACTTCAATAAAATTAATGTTCAAACGTTATCATGACATGAAACAAGATTTCACCTTCAAGCGTTTTTCAATATCCCAAGACCGATGTGGAATGAAGGTCGGCACAGATGGTGTCCTGTTGGGGGCATGGTCAAATGGGGGAAAGCGTGTGTTGGATATTGGAACAGGAACGGGACTGATTGCCTTGATGATGGCTCAACGTTTTGAGGGAGCAGTAGTGGATGCGGTTGAGATTGATGGTGGTGCTGCATCACAAGCATCGGAAAATGTCTCATTAAGCCCCTTTCACGATCGTGTGCATGTGATAAACTCATCTATACAAGACTATTCTGCATCTTCCTATAATTGTATCGTATCGAACCCGCCATACTTTCAAAATTCTTTAAAAAATGTGGACAAAAGAAGGGTGTTGGCAAGGCATGCGGATTTGTTGTCCTATCGAGACTTATTCAAGTCTGTCATACGCTTATTGGATGTAAATGGTTGCTTCAGTGCCGTTATACCAGTCGAATGCTATGGTGATTTTGTTAATGAGGCATTGCTGTGTGGACTGTTACCGACTCGTGAATATCATGTAAAGACAAAGGCTAATAAGTCACCGAAACGTTGCTTGTTAGAGTTTCGGAAAAGCAGGACAGATGTATTTGATAAGCGAACCGTGACGATGTTTGATGAGGATGGGGAAGGGACGGAGTGGTATTCTGATCTGGTAAAAGATTTTTACTTATAGGTTCAGTTTCCTCAGAATAATCTTATTGATAACCTGAACGCGATGACCTTGTTTCTGTATGTTCTCGCGAATCAAGTTTATGTCATTGAACAATTCACTGAAACTGGTTTGAACGACATTAGGACGACGTTGGCTCTTGTTCGCATGGGAGTTGACAATCATTTTTATGCCTTTATGCTTAATACAGATATCTACATTAGCCTCGGTCATTACCGGGTCTCCGTCAAAATGAATTAATCCTGGCTCTGAGCGATGTATGTGTATCTGTTTCGCCTTGAAGGTCTTGATCTTGGAATTTTTATCCAATGTTTTATTGAAAAGGTCCAAGCTGATCTGCGGGGCTTCGATGACATCAAAAGGTTCCATGATAATGACGTCTAACAAGCCATCGCTCATTGATGCCTGAGGAGCTATGTATGCGTTGTTCCCGTATTGTGAGGCGTTGGCGGCGGAAACCAGAAACGCTTTGTAATGCTTCGTTCCGGTCTCATCCACAATCTCATAGGTCTCAGGCTTATATTTCAATCCTTCTTTAAGTACGTTCTCCACATAGGTTATGGGACCTCTTTTCCCCGCTTCGGCAAATTTCATGCTGATGAAAGCGTCAAACCCCATTCCACATGTACAGAAAAAGGGAATACCATTGATAAGACCATAGTCAAGAGCATGAATCTCACATTCGTTTATGATATCTATAGCCTTTCCAATTCCCATCGGCAACATGAGATGGCGAGCCAGACCATTACCAGAGCCACATGGAATGATTCCCATAGCAGTCTCTGTGTCGATTAGTGAGCGTCCCACCTCGTTTACGGTTCCGTCACCACCTGTCGCAACGACTATGTCTACTCCGTCCTTTGCTGCTTGTTTGGCTATTTCCGTAGCATGACCAGGATATTCCGTCTCTGCAATATTGTACTCAAACAAGCTTTTATCAAGCTTATTCTCAATCAGTTGTGGTATGCCAGCCTTGTTCGCGGTCCCAGATATGGGGTTGATAATGAAGACTACTTTTTTCATTCTCATATAACTACATCGCAAAAGTACAAAAAATAATGTAAAACTTGTCAGATATTGAATAAAATTTCATGAAAGGAAAGATTTCTTTAAAAAAAATATGAATTGTATTAGATTTTTTGTATCTTTGCAGCCTAAAAGTAAAAATAGTGGTTTGATACACATTATAATATTATATAATGGGACAGTTACAAGAAAGATATAAGAAGTATCGTGAACCCCAGAAGTTCATGGAGGCTGATGTGTACCCATATTTCCGGACAATTAACGGGAAACAGGGAACTGAGGTTGAAATGGGCGGTCATAAAGTGTTAATGTTTGGCTCAAATGCTTATACTGGGCTGACAGGTGACCAGCGTATTATTGATGCTGCAAAAGCGGCACTGGATAAGTATGGCTCTGGTTGTGCAGGCAGTCGTTTCTTGAATGGAACGCTTGATTTGCATGTTCAACTGGAAAAAGAGATTGCAGAGTATATCGGCAAAGATGATTGCCTTTGTTTCTCTACTGGCTTTTCTGTAAATCAGGGCGTATTGGCTATGGTCGTTGGCAGAGGCGACTATATTATTTGTGATGATAGGGATCATGCGAGTATTGTAGACGGTCGCCGTCTCTCATTTGCGACTCAGCTTCATTATAAGCATAACGATATGGATGACCTTGAGCGTATATTGCAAGGACTTCCTCATGATGCTGTTAAGCTGATTGTTGTTGATGGAGTCTTTTCCATGGAAGGCGATTTGGCTAAACTTCCTCAGATCGTTGAGCTGAAGCATAAATATAATTGCTCGGTCATGGTTGATGAGGCGCACGGAATAGGTGTCTTTGGAAAACAAGGTCGAGGCGTCTGTGATCATTTCGGTCTTACCGATGAGGTAGACTTGATAATGGGAACGTTCTCCAAATCGCTTGCCTCTATCGGCGGATTTATTGCCTCGGATTCTGATACTATTAATTTCTTACGCCATACTTGCCGGACATACATCTTCTCTGCTTCAAACACGCCAGCGGCTACCGCTGCCGCAATGGAGGCATTGCACATTATCAAGAAAGAACCGGAGCGTATCGAAAGACTTTGGACTGTTACCAATTATGCCTTGAAACGTTTCCGTGAGGAAGGATTTGAGATTGGAGATACAGAAAGTCCGATTATACCTCTTTATGTCCGCGATATCGAGAAAACATTCCTTGTGACTGCTCTCGCTTTCAAGGCTGGCGTTTTCATTAATCCTGTAATCCCACCAGCATGTGCGCCACAAGACACTCTGGTTCGTTATGCGCTGATGGCAACCCATACAGAAGAGCAAGTTGACCGTTCTGTACAGGCATTGAAGAAGATATTCAAAGAGCAAGGAATAATAAAATAAATCTGAAATTTATTTCACAGATTATGGTTGATGGAGTCACAATAAGTGGTTCCATCAATTCGTATTTGTTAAATTAGATTAAAAAGCAAAAGAAAATACAATATAAAAGAATAAAAGCAATGCAAATTTATTACCTTTGCAGAAAGTAGATAAAAACGTATACGTATATGAAAAAGATATTAACTTTGATTATGACCTTTGCCATACTGCTTGGTATGCCTGTCCAGAGTTATGCTTTAAGTATGGTAGAGATAATAGAACAGGATATACAGAACATTACGATTTCTGTCGCTCAGTCTGTTCTTCATGTTACTGGTGCTAATGGTCAGACAATGGAAATCTACAATGTAGCAGGAGTCCTTGTTATGAGCATTAAGATTGAAGGTAACGACAAACGTTATAATCTGGATTTGCATAAAGGATGTTATATAGTAAAGATAAATAAGGTCGTACGAAAGATCTCTATTAAATAAAACATTCCCTGTTCTCAATATAACATTAACTTGACTTAGCTTGGCTCTTGGTGGTCTTAATACGGAAGAGGAGATTTGGCAGCAGTTGTCAAATCCTTCGACGTGTAACAAAGCTTTTGCGGAACTGGTAAATAGATATAGCGAACAACTATATTGGAAAATCCGTGGTATAGTGTTGGATCATGAAGATGCCAATGATGTCCTTCAAAATACGTTTTTGAAAGCATGGCGTAACATCTCTGAGTTTCATGGGAACTCAAAGATCTTCACATGGCTTTATCGCATTGCTATAAATGAGTCTCTTGATTTTCTAAGGCGAAAGAAAAACCATAACCTCAGAAGTGTTGATGGCAATATGTCTATTGCCCATAGCTTGATGGCTGACGAATATTTCGACGGCGATAAAAGTGCGGCTTTACTACAAGAGGCGATAGCAACACTTCCTGATGTGCAAAGACTGGTCTTCAATCTTCGTTATTTTGATGAGATGAAATACTCTGAGATGAGTAAGCTTCTCGATACGTCGGAAGGGGCTTTAAAAGCGTCTTATCATATAGCTGTTCAAAAGATCTCTAATTACGTTAAGCAAAAAAATTAAATAGTATTTTAAACCAATTGTTTTAATTACGTCTAAGAAAATAAAAGAGGAGTATACATTTATTCATGGATTTAGAAAGGCAACTCATTGAGACATTTGGCAGAGAACGGCATTTTACTGTTCCGAAAGGATATTTTGAGCACTTTGAACAAGAATTGCTGGAGAACTTGCCAATAAAGGATGAGACAAGCATTAGGCATAAAAGACTCTTATACCGTATACGTCCATATGTTTTTGCTGCGGCATGTTTAGCTACATTCATAATTATGGGTGGCGCATATTTTCATGCAGGAAAGCAAGATATGCCTTCTGCCGCTAAGCTTACTCGACAGTCATCTATGGAAACCCGACATGATGTTGTAGAGCAGGCTACAGACTATATGATGATAGATGAGGATGATTTATATGCCTATTTGTCTGATTATTAGATAGTCGGACTTGTGGCTTATCATTGTAGATATTGTAGTATAACAAGATATGCGAATTAAACTCAACATAATTATTTTATTGATGGCATTCGGCGCAATCAGCGCGAATGCTCAAAAGAGATTTGATCCTGTAAAGTTTAAGGCAGATCTTCATAATTATATTATTACACAGGCTAAGCTTTCGGATGAAGAGGCTGCACGGTTCTTTCCACTATACGATGAGATGAAAGATAAGCAAAGGGGACTCCAAAAGCAAATACGCTCATTTATGAAGAACAAACCTACTACTGAGGCTGCTTGTAGGTCTGCTATAGTAAGTAAAGACGACATTGAGATTCAAATGAAAAAGATAGAAAAAAGCTATCATTCAAGGTTCCTAAATGTCATATCTGCCCAAAAACTATATGATATATTAAAGGCAGAGGCGGACTTCCACAAAAATACTTTCAGAAAAGTGGTAAAGAAATATCAATAAAACTTCACAATTGTGAAGTTTTATTGATTATAAAGACTTTTTTCTGAAGTTTTATTGATATATGAATTTATTTTTGTAAATTTACACCATGAAAACAATTAAGCAGAATTTATCGTTGTGGGCAGTGCTTCTGGCTGCTCTTTTAGTTGGGTCGTGTGGCTCAAGCGATGTGACAGTAGGAGAGGGCTCCTCTAAGCGTGAGTTCCGTGGTGCGTGGATTCAGTGTGTAAACGGACAGTTTCAGGGACTGTCTACTGCCGAGATGCAGAGTACACTTTCGTATCAATTGGATGAGTTAAGCAAAGACGGTGTCAACGCAATCATATTTCAGGTACGTCCCGAGTGTGACGCTTTATATGCAAGTAATCTTGAGCCTTGGAGCAAATTCCTTACAGGACAACAGGGGAAGGCTCCACAACCTTATTGGGATCCTCTGCAGTGGATGATAACACAGTGTCATCAACGTGGTATGGAGCTTCATGCGTGGATTAATCCTTATCGTGCCAAGACAAAGAACACCAACAAACTGGCGAATAACCATATCGCGGTTACTCATCCTGAGAGGGTGTTCTCTTATGACGGTTTGTATATATTAAATCCTGGAATACCAGAGAATAGAGATTATATATGCGATGTGGTGAGAGATATCGTAAGGCGTTATGATGTCGACGGATTACATATTGATGATTATTTCTATCCTTATCCTGCCGCAGGACAGAAAATACCAGACTCAAAAGAGTTTCAGATGTACAGTAACGGTATCTCTGACATAGGAGATTGGAGACGTTATAATGTGGATCTGTTTATAAAACAGGTAAGTGAGGCTATTCATCAAGTAAAGCCATGGGTGAAATTCGGAGTCTCTCCTTTTGGTATCTACAGGAACCAGAAGTCCGCCCCGAACCTGGGAAGCCGTACGAATGGCTTGCAGAACTATGATGACTTGTATGCTGATGTCCTTAAATGGGTTAATAATGGGTGGATTGACTATTGTGTACCTCAGTTGTACTGGGAGATAGGAAACAAGGCGGCTGACTATAAGGAGCTTATTGTCTGGTGGAACAAACATGCCGGAAACCGCCCCCTGTATATCGGTGAGGACGTGGAGCGTACGGTCAAGTATCCTGACGTGACAAATCCCCAGTCGCATCAGCAGTTTGCCAAGTACAGCCTGCATCATCAACTGCCAAATGTGAAAGGAACGGTACTTTGGTATGCCAAGGCAGCTGTTGACAATGTAGGGCAATATGGAACGATGTTGCGTACAAAATACTGGAACAGACCGGCTTTGCAGCCGTTGATGCCTTTTATTGACGATAAGGCTCCAAATAAACCGACTGGTCTCAAGCCTGTATGGACAAGCGACGGATATGTGTTATGTTGGACAGCTCCTTCTGGGAAGAAGTGGAACGATGAGGTTGTGAAATATGTGATATATCGTTTCGCAAATGGGGAGCAAATCAATATGGATGATGCCTCACATATTGTTGCGATGACAACGCAGCCATTTTATAAGCTTCCTTATAAAGATGGCAAAAGTAAATATATCTACGTTGTTACGGCTCTTGACCGTATGAGTAACGAGAGCAAAGGGGTCAAGAAAAAGGTAAAACTCTAAATTATATGGTGACGGGGCATAGGTTTATGCCTCGTCTTTAAATAGTCTCTCAAAGAAATCATCAAGCTCCTTGTCCAAGCCTTCCATCAGTTCTCCGCCAATAATGACGGTCTCGTCATCGGCAACAAATAACTCAGCAATGTTCTCGTCGTCATCATTCTCAAGCACAAAACTGTAAGGCTTGAGAATACTTAAGTTCTCAAGTGTCTCCTTGCGCTTCGATATCTCCTGACGCAGAATCTCTGTAGTGTTTTTGTAGAAAGAGTCGTCTTTGTTGTCAATCCATTCCTCAACAACACATCTTGTCAGCTCCTGATCGTCATCGTCAAAAGCCATCAGGTCACCATTGTCTTGGTTTGCCCTGATATGAATATCTGTCATAATGGATGCTTCTTCTCCGACAGGAAACTTGTTTGCGATCTTATTCAAGAAACGTTCGATTTGCTGAATGGTTTGTTCGTTGACTTTCATTTGATATCTTTTTTATTGTATTTGCAAAGATAGTGTAATTTGGAGATACTGCAAAATAAAATCAAATTTATTTTACTCTTTTTCTGATAAGATTAGGGTGTTGGCTGCAAGGTAAACGATTACGTATGAGAATTTTTTCGACTTCATAAATATTTTATTCAGTTTTTATTTGATAATGTGGAAAATTATATTATCTTTGCAATTGCTAAGTCGAGATGACAAAATTATATAGTTAAAGCAAAGAGATGAATGACAAAATAAGGCATGCCGGCATTGTTGATGATGTTACTGATGACTGCATTAAGGTACGTATAATGCAGACTTCAGCATGTTCGGCGTGTAAAGTAGCGTCATATTGCAGTGCCTCGGAACAGAAAGAAAAGATAATAGATGTTTACCAAACAAGCGGGCACGGTAATGTAAAGGTTGGCGATAATGTTGTTGTCGTATCATCTATGCAGACTGGTATGAAGGCCGTAACTTTAGGTTTTGCAATTCCATTCATGATTTTAGTAATTACTTTAATAGCCGTATTGAATCTTACTCATAATGAGGGCTTTGCGGCTTTGTTCAGTATATTTATGCTTGTGCCATATTATTTGTTTATCTGGTCAATTAGAACTAAGCTTAAAAAGAAATTCTCATTCGTCTTGGAATAACAATTAACTAAAACAAATACAAACAAATTATGGATTTTATCATTTATGCGGTCATCGTTTTAGGAGCCATAGCACTGGTAGCGTCAGTGGTTCTCTATGTCGCTTCTAAAAAGTTTGCCGTTGAGGAAGATCCCCGTATCGGACAAGTGCTTGAGGCTTTGCCTGGTGCCAATTGTGGTGGCTGTGGATTCGCAGGTTGTGCGGGTCTTGCCGGAGCGTTGGTAAAGGCATGCGACAGTGGTTCGATAGAAGGGTTGCTCTGTCCTGTTGGTGGACAGGAGACGATGGGTAAGGTTGCCGACTTGCTTGGAATGGCGGTTGCCAACACTGATCCCAAGGTAGCAGTGGTACGTTGTAATGGAACTTGCGAGAA
This sequence comes from uncultured Prevotella sp., assembly GCA_905236455.1. GTDB lineage: Bacteria > Bacteroidota > Bacteroidia > Bacteroidales > Bacteroidaceae > Prevotella. The sequence goes on from CAJOPT010000011.1 coordinate 20,043, forward strand.
CCGTCCACGTATTACTGAGTATAGTGGCTTACGCACATGTTATGCCATGAACTCCACTGGTGCTGGCGAGACAGCATGTGGCTTCGGTTGCCTGGGATGTGGAGACTGTGTGGCAGCATGCCAGTTCGATGCCATTCACATGAACGAGGAGACAGGTATTCCCGAGGTTGATGAAGAGAAGTGTGTCGCATGTGGCGCTTGCGTAAAAGCATGTCCGCGGCATATCATCGAGCTTCGTAAGAAGGGCGTTAAGGGACGCCGTGTCTATGTGTCATGTATGAATAAGGAGAAAGGTGCTGTGGCAAAGAAAGGTTGTGCCGTCGCATGTATCGGTTGTGGTAAGTGCCAGAAGGAATGTAAGTTCGAGGCTATTACCATAGAGAACAACCTTAGCTACATTGACTTCAATAAATGCCGCTTGTGCCGCAAGTGCGTTGAGGCTTGTCCTACACATGCGATTATTGATGTCAACTTCCCTCCACGCAAGCCAAAGACGGAAGAGGCGGCAAAGCCTGCTGCCCCGAAAGCATTGGCAGAGAAAAGCGAGGTGACGGCTGAGGCTCCTAAAGCAAAGGCTCCGGAGGCAGAGGCTGTGAAAGTGTCAGCAGAACCGACAAAAACTAATGAACCCTTAAAAGAAGAGGAGGCAAAAGCATGAACATCAGGACATTTAAAATAGGTGGCGTACACCCAGATGAGAACAAGCTTACCCATGAGGTGCCGACAAAAGTAGCTGCGCTTCCTAAGCAGGCGATATTCCCGTTGAGCCAACATATTGGCGCACCGGCAAAGCCTGTCGTTGCAAAGGGTGATAAGGTTAAAGTGGGAACATTGTTGGCTGAGGCTGGCGGTTTTGTCAGTGCTCCAATTTACAGTTCCGTTTCTGGTACAGTGTTCAAGATTGACACGTCATTCGATGCCACTGGTTATCGTAAACCAGTGATTATCATTAATGTTGAGGGTGATGAGTGGGAAGAGAGTATTGACCGCTCAGACAAGCTGGAGACATTAGATGCTCACCCAGAGCTTACTCCAGAGGAGATAGTGGAGCGTATAAAGGTGGCGGGTGTCACTGGTATGGGTGGCGCAGGATTCCCTACTTTCATAAAGCTCTGTCCTCCACCTACCGCAAAGGCTGAATGTGTTATTATTAATGGTGTTGAGTGCGAGCCATACATCACTGCCGACTATCGCTTGATGATGGAGCACGCCGATGAGATATTGGTTGGTCTTGACCTGTTGATGAAAGCCGCAAAGGTGGAAAAAGGTTATATTGGTATAGAGGACAACAAACCAGCTGCGATAGAGCTCTTTGAGCAGAAGACCGCGAATAACCCACGTGTTGAAATCGTAGCGTTGGCAAAGAAATATCCTCAGGGAGGTGAGAAACAGTTGGTCGACGCTGTTATAGGACGACAGGTTCCGGCTCCTCCAGCCATACCAGTCAATGTGGGTGCTATAGTCCAGAACGTTGGTACGGCATATGCGGTGTATGAGGCTGTAATGAAGCGTAAGCCTTTGTTTGAGCGTTATACAACTGTTACAGGTAAGCAGATCCAGAATCCAGGTAACTTCCTGGTTCGTATGGGTACGACATTCAAAGATATGATTGACGCCTGTGGCGGCTTACCAGAAGGTGACAATAAAGTTCTTGCCGGCGGTCCTATGATGGGTAAGGCTGTATCTTCACTTGATACTCCGGTTTGTAAAGGAACAAACTCTATCACTGTGCTTACAGAGGATGACGCGCGTCGTAAGGTAGCACAGCCATGTATTAGATGTGCCAAGTGCGTGGGCGCATGTCCAATGGGACTTGAGCCTTATCTTTTGGCTCAGCTCTCTGTTATGCATGAGTGGGAGCGTGCCGAGAACGAGGATATCGTCTCTTGTATCGCTTGTGGTTCCTGCCAGTTCACTTGTCCGGCTCATCGTCCGTTGCTTGACAATATAGCAATGGGTAAGGCAGCGGTGATGGGTATCATCCGTGAGCGTAACGCAAAAAAGTGATTTGAGTGAAGCGTAATAACGTAATATCGTAATAACGAAAAAAAATAACAAGACAAATATGGGAAAGTTAATTGTTTCTCTTTCGCCACATGCGCATGGAACGGATAGCGTGGAAAGGAATATGTATGGCGTGATAATCGCCCTGCTGCCAGCCTTGCTCGTATCGTTCTATTATTTCGGACTGGGATCAGTAGTCGTATGTCTGACGAGTGTGGCAGCCTGCGTTTTCTTCGAGTGGGCTATTTCGAAATATATGATGAAGAGGGAGCCAAGTCTGATGGATGGCTCCGCAATGGTGACTGGTTTGCTGTTAGGCATGAACATGCCCTCAAACCTTCCTCTGTGGATTATCATTATAGGTGCACTGGTGGCTATTGGTGTAGGTAAGATGTCATTTGGCGGATTGGGCAACAACCCGTTCAACCCCGCTCTGGTGGGACGTTGCTTCCTCCTGGTAAGCTTCCCGGCACAGATGACCTCATGGCCTGTAGCAGGACAGTGGCTGAGCTACGCTGACGCAGAGACAGGTGCCACACCTCTTGCCATAATGAAACAGGCTATCAAGGCTGGTGATGCCAGCATCCTCGAGCAACTGCCAAGCTCCGTTGACTTGCTTCTCGGTAACCACGGCAATGCCTTTGGAGCTGGTACACTCGGTGAGGTCTGCGCATTGGCGTTGCTCCTCGGCTTGGCGTATATGCTTTGGAAGAAGATAATCACATGGCATATCCCTGTGGCTATTATCGGTACGGTAATCGTCTTCAGCGGACTGTTGCATCTCGCTAACCCCGTTTATGCCAACCCTATACAGGAGGTGTTGAGTGGTGGTCTGATGCTTGGAGCTATCTTCATGGCAACCGACTATGTCACTTCTCCTATGACACATAAAGGACAGCTGATCTATGGTGTCGCTATCGGTTTCCTGACTATTGTGATCCGTAACTGGGGTAGCTACCCAGAGGGAATGTCATTCGCCATTCTCATTATGAATGCGTTTACACCGCTTATTAACACTTACGTGAAACCAAAGCGCTTCGGCGAGGTTCCAGAGAAAAAATAAGGAGGACTGACAATGGAAAAACTGAAATCATCATTGACTAATATGGTTGGAGTGCTGGTATGTGTGGCACTCGTAACCGCCGGTGTCCTCGCAATGGTTAACCATATCACAGAGGGACCGATTGCTGAGAAGGCTACACAGACTCTTAATAATGGTATTAAAGAGGTGATGGGTACCGACCAACTCAATGTGGCGGAGCCGGAAACCATCACAGAAACCATCGATGGAAAAGAATGCGAGTTTATCGTTCATAAGGCAACCGACAAGAATAACAAGGAACTTGGAGCTGCCATTGAGACAGTTACCATGGGATTCGGTGGCGACTTGAAAGTGCTCGTCGGCTTCGACACAGAAGGAAAGATTCTGGGATATACTCTTCTGCAACATGCCGAGACACCGGGACTGGGTGCCAAAGCTGATACATGGTTCCAGAAAGGACAGAAAGGCGACATTATTGGTAAAAGTCCTAACGAGAAACCGCTGACGGTAAGTAAAGATGGGGGAGAGGTTGACGCCATAACAGCTTCCACTATTACCTCTCGTGCCTTCCTGAAAGCTATCAACCAGGCATATAATGCGTATGCGAAGAATTCAAATGACGGTCAGACTGGTGCCACGACACCATCAAAACAAAAGGAGGGATAAGCAATGAGTAATATGAAAACATTAATAAATGGAATCGTCAAGGAGAATCCTACATTCGTACTTCTCCTCGGTATGTGTCCTACACTGGCAACAACAACCAGTGCTATCAATGGTATGTCAATGGGATTGGCGACAATGGCTGTGCTGATATGCACAAACTTCGTCATCTCTTGTATTAAGAAGATTACTCCTGATATGGTGCGAATCCCTGTATTCATCGTCGTAATCGCCACATTCGTTACCATCTTGCAGATGTTCATGGCTGCATACGCGCCAGACAGCATCAACAAGGCTTTGGGTATTTTCATCCCACTGATCGTGGTTAACTGTATCATCCTCGGACGTGCAGAGTCGTTTGCTGCGAAGAACTCTCCGATAGCAAGTATCTTCGATGGTATTGGCATAGGATTGGGATTCACACTGTCACTAACCACTCTCGGTATAGTACGCGAGATACTTGGCTCCGGCTCAGTGTTTGGCATCCAGCTTCTGCCGGAGACAACCAATATCCTTCTTTTTGTGCTTCCTCCGGGAGCGTTTATAACACTGGGATTCCTCAGCGCATTGTTTAACAAATTCAAGAAAGCATAGTCATGGAGTATATATTGATATTTATATCTGCGATATTTGTTAATAATATCATCTTTTCGCAGTTCCTTGGAATATGTCCGTTCCTCGGAGTGTCCAAGAAAGTTGAGACATCTATGGGTATGGGAGCGGCAGTGGCTTTCGTCATGACGCTTGCCACAATTGTGACGTGGCTCGTTCAGAAATATCTTCTTGATCCCTATGGACTGGGCTATCTGCAGACTCTTTCCTTTATCCTCGTGATAGCTTCGCTCGTACAGATGGTGGAGATCGTTCTAAAGAAAGTGTCACCGGCTTTGTATCAGGCGCTCGGAATCTTCCTGCCACTGATCACAACCAACTGTGCCGTTCTCGGTGTTGCTATCCTTGTGATACAGAAGGATTTCAACCTCCTGCAGAGCGTGGTTTACGCGTTCTCTACAGCTATCGGTTTTGCACTCGCACTTGTTCTCTTCGCAGGAATCCGTGAGCAACTTGCTTTAGTCAAGATTCCTAAGGGTATGCAGGGTACAAGCATCGTGCTGGTGACAGCTGGTCTGCTGGCTCTCGCCTTCATGGGATTCAGCGGTCTTGAGAGTGGTCTCAGCCAGCTCTTCGGACTAAGCTAAGACATACGCTAAGAAGTAATATAAGGTTATATATACCTTTTTTACTATAACTCAGAGTCCTTTCCCACTCATCACTAAGCTTTACAGCAATGATGAGACAGGAAAGGACTCTTTTTATATCGTTTCTTCAGTACGCTTTTACCGCTCGAACTTGTTCGCTTATATGAGCGAAGCGAGTCTTAAGTAACCGTCGAAGACGCTTGCC
>CAJOPT010000012.1 GCA_905236455.1 uncultured Prevotella sp.
ACTGAGCTAAAGAGGCGGGTGGGCAAGCTACTCACATCGCGCCGCTACAACCAACTACCTTTGCTACGTTCCCGTCCTGGAGGATTCATCAGGAGCTGGCCGTGTGAGACTTACCCGTGTTATTTTGGGAATGCAAAGGTAATGTTTTTCTCCCAACAATGAGCTGTTTACAGAAAGAAAAAAGGCGTATTTTAATTATTTTTTACACTTTCGTCTCATTAAAAGCAAAAATTATCTACCACAATGCAACTTTTCTGAATTTATCTTTGTATTTTTGCACTGTTTTTCTGAATAATGTGCCAAATTATCAATAAGCTTATTAAATGACATTTGAGGAATACAGACAATTAAGAGCATATTCATGGTACGATGGTATATACCTTGCTATCCTTTGGATAGCGAGCTTTGCCTGCTTGGGAGGTATTGCCATCTTTCCACCACTTAGCATCATCAGTGTACTCATTGCTCTTTCGACACCATTTTTTGTGGCTTACAGGCTACGGCTCTTCCGGGAAGAAGGGCTGAAAGGAAACATATCCTTCCTTCGCGCATTTGTTTACTGCATCCGAGTTTTCCTGAATGCCGCATTACTGTTTGCCATTGCGCAGTGGGCATACATGCAGTTCATCGACAACGGGCGTTTTGCGAGTTTCATCCAGACGTCTGTAGCATCCCCGGAGATGCAGGAAGCTATGACAAAGGCTGGTTATCCACAAGAGCTATTGCAAGAAGCAGTCAAAGTTTTCCAAAACATTACCCCAATAGAGTTTGCCACAACCTATTTCATTGAAAACTGCATGATAGGAATAGGACTCAGCTTTATCATCGCATTTATAATGAAGAAAGACCGTTCTTCCTATTCAAATGCTCAATTATAACCGTAAGAACAATATTCCAAAAACAACAACAAAATGGATATATCAATAGTAATCCCACTATACAATGAGGAAGAGTCTATTCCTGAGCTTCACGCATGGATAGACCGGGTTATGAAAGAAAACGGATTCACCTATGAGGTGATATTTGTCAACGACGGCTCGACCGACAGTTCCTGGCAAATCATCAAGCAACTCAGCGAGAAAGAAAACAATGTAAGGGGCATAAAATTCCGCCGGAACTACGGCAAAAGTCCTGCCCTATTCTGCGGTTTCAAGGAAGCCCAAGGTAATGTTGTCATCACAATGGATGCCGACTTACAAGACTCGCCAGACGAGATACCAGAACTTTACAGGATGATTACAGAGGACGGCTATGACCTTGTTAGCGGATATAAGCAGAAACGCTATGACCCATTGTCAAAGACGCTTCCGACCAAACTATTCAACGCCACAGCCCGCAAGGTTAGCGGCATCAACAACCTCCACGACTTCAATTGCGGATTGAAAGCGTATAGGAAAGACGTTGTAAAAAACATTGAGGTATATGGAGAAATGCACCGATACATACCATATCTTGCGAAGAATGCCGGTTTCAATAAAATTGGCGAAAAGGTTGTACATCATCAAGCACGTAAATACGGTACTTCGAAGTTCATGGGGTTAAACAGGTTTGTAAATGGTTATCTCGACCTGTTGACATTATGGTTCCTAAGTACATTTGGCAAGAAGCCGATGCATGTATTCGGATTCATGGGGTCAATAGTATTCTTCATCGGATTTATTGCAGTCATAGCAATTGGCGTAAACAAGGTTATTGATCTGTCAAACGGTATTTACCACAATCTTATAACGGACTCTCCATGGTTCTACATCGCCCTGACTACAATGATGATTGGAACTCAACTTTTCCTCGCTGGTTTCATTGGTGACTTGGTTAGCCGCTCTTCCAGCCAAAGAAATGATTACCAAATAGAAGAAACTATTTAACAAACACGTATGAACAGAAGAGTATCAAAGAGTTACTACAACAATACAACAAAGGCAAAGAGGAGAGGTTTGTATATCTTACCACTTTCTTTCATAGCCTTTGTCGTCATGACATTTTATCTTTCAGCCTGCACATCTCTCGACTGTCCGCTAAACAACAAAGTAAGCATAAAATGTTGCATGAAAGGTGAAGTAGACACCTTAAACGACACCTTAACCGTAAGAGCACTTCGCGCAGATGGCAGTGACACCATACTCTTCAATAGAGGGACCTACACAACATACCTGACATTTCCGCCAAGCTATAGTAACAAAGAGGACGTTCTCGCATTCGATGTTACCGATACCACTGGGACGGTGTCAGACACTATTCGTATAACAAAGAGCAACCATCCACATTTCGAATCAGTTGACTGCGGACCAACCTTTTTCCACGACATTATCGGCATCTACCACACACACCATGCCATCGACTCAATAGTAATCAACTATCCCCACGTAGACAATGACACGACTAACGAACATCTGTATATATATTACCATCCTAACCGTTAGTTTACTCTCACTAACGCCATTAGACGCACACGCACAGTCAAAGAAAAGAATTAAAATCGAGACGACAGACTCTGTACCATTCTTCAACGGACTGTCAGCAAGCGTCGACCTTGTTGGCATAGTACAAAAAGCAGTCAGTGACTATGGACAATATGAAGCGGCATTGCGCGTAAACCTCCGCGACCGCTATTTCCCAATTGTTGAAATCGGTAAAGGCATAGCCCTTCATGATTATGACCCCGTAACAGGAATCAAGTATGAGACAAGTGCCTTGTATGGCAAGATTGGTCTTGACTTCAACGTCATGCGCAACAAGCACGACATCTACCGCCTGTACATAGGTGGGCGCTATGCCTATACATCATTCGACTACGACCTTGTCGGTCCTGACATAAAAGACCCGGTATGGGGAGGGGAGGCTCACTGGGGAGGCTCCAAATCACCATGTAAATACCATTGGGCAGAAGCTGTAGTCGGTGTTGACGCAAAAATCTATGGTCCGTTTCATCTGGGATGGAGTGTCCGCTACAAGGCACGTGTCTCTCACAAGGATGGAGAGATAGGAAAACCTTGGTATGTTCCAGGATATGGAATATCAGGCACTTCACAACTGGGTGTTACTTTTAATGCAATATTTGAAATCTAAGGTAAGTCATGGACGACAAGAGAAAGAAAAGACTGACGTGGCAACTGCCATTCCTCGCGCTACTCATTATAGGTAGTATTCTCATCATCCGACAGCAGCAAGCCATGCCGTACCATCACGATACGGGATTAGTTTTTGGCACTATGTATAACATCACGTACCAACATGACAAAAATCTGAAGGAAGAGATTGAGAAAGAGTTACACAAAGTAGACAGCGCCTTGTCTATGTTTAATGAGGAGTCTGTAATATCACACGTAAACCGCAATGAGGACTACCACGTAAATGACATGTTTGCTGAGGTATTCAGACTTGCTGAGAAGATCTCTGAAGACACCCAAGGGGCTTTCGACATCACCGTGGCACCATTAGTCAACGCATGGGGATTCGGCTTCAAGAATGGCACAATGCCCACACACCATGCGATAGACAGTTTGCGAGGCATTGTTGGCTATAAAAAAATAAAACTCAACTCAAAAACAATGACCGTTGAGAAAGAAGACCCTCGCATGATGCTCGATTGCAGTGCTATTGCCAAGGGGTATGGATGCGATGTTGTAGCTCGTTATCTTCGGTCACAAGACATCAAGAACTTCATGATAGAAATAGGCGGAGAGGTTATCACTTGCGGTAACAATCCCAAACGCCTGCCATGGAGAATAGCCGTAACGAAACCCGTCAACGACTCACTTAACATGAGTAATGAAGTGCAGACTGTACTTAATATCACAGACAAGGCAATGGCGACAAGTGGAAACTATCGCAGGTTTTACTATAAGAACGGAAAGAAGTATGCCCATACCATAGACCCCAAGACGGGCTCCCCCGTACAACACGACCTTCTTTCCGCTACGGTATTGGCAAACGACTGTGCCACTGCAGATGCATACGCCACAGCATTTATGGTTATGGGAAAAGAAAAAGCGAAAAAAGTACTTGACCGCCATCCTGAGCTACTTGCATATATGATATACAGCGACAGCAAGGGAATGATGGAGGTATGGTACTCACCTAATATGGAAAAGAAAATCCATAACCAATAATGCCCGGATTCCAACTACATGACAAGCTACTGGACCTGCCTTTGTTCCAAGGAATGAGCAATGCGGACCTTTCTGTCATCATCGGACAGACAAAGTTCGGTTTCCACAAATTCCAGGGCGGGAAAACAGTAATAAAGGAATACGACGCATGCGACACACTCTTTTTTTTGATGAAAGGGAGCCTCACTGTCGAGACATATGCTGACGATCACGGCTATCGCCTTATAGAAGAAGTTCATGCCCCTGCAGTCTTACAGCCAGAGCTGATGTTTGGACTTCACCAATACTACAACCGTACATATTCAGCACGGACTGAATGTCAGTTCATCACATTAGACAAGAACGAGGTGATGCGACTACTTGATGAGTTCATAATTTTCCGTCTCAACTTCCTGAACATCCTGTCTACACAATGCCAGAAGCTAAGCCGACGATTGTGGCGCACTCCACCTGCCTCACTCTCATTACGCATCGCAGAGTTCATACGGTCACGGTGTCTGCTTCCTACTGGAGGGAAGACACTGTACATCAAGATGACAAGACTGGCAGACGAACTCAATGACAGCCGTTTAGACATCTCCCGAGCGCTGAATACCATGCAGTCATCCAACCTGCTGGAACTCCACAGAGGTAGAGTCCATATACCTGCACTGGAACATCTTCCACGGTAGGAATTGGGTAAAAACGAGTTAGATTATATTATTTTAAATGTGTAAATGCGTGATTGTTGGAAATTTGTAGTACCTTTGCAAGGTTATATTGACTACATGTTATGAGAAAGAACCCTTTTTTCGAGCCATACAACACACCTCACGACACTGTTCCTTTCGACCGTATCACGCTTGCCGATTACGAAGAAGCGATGCTGGAAGGCATACGTCGTGAGAATGAGCAGATAGATAAGCTGGTTAACGATTCCGCCGAGCCCACCTTCGAGAATACTATCATACGCGAGGATGAGGTTGAGGGCAGGTCTCACTATTATGACCTGCTGGGCAGAGTGGAGAATGTGTTTTTCAACATGCTAAGTGCTGAAACGAATGATGAGATGGACGCCCTGGCACAGAAGATGAGTCCGATACTCACAAAACACTCCAACGACATCAGCCTCAACCCAAGACTCTTCGAGAGAGTCAAAAAGGTATATAACAGTTTCCACCCCACCGCACAGGGAGTTACGCCACCACGCAAGCTTACACAGGAAGAAGACATGTTGTTGCAGAATGCCTATGATGGTTTTGTCCGTAGTGGCGCGTTGCTCGATGAGGAGGGGAAAGACAAACTCCGCACTTTGACTGAGGAGGCAAGTATGCTGTCCTTACAATTCTCTCAAAACCTATTGAAAGAGAACAAAGCTTTCATTTTGCATCTCACCGATGAAGAGCAGCTTGACGGAATACCGGAAACCATTCGACAGGCTGCCGCTGAGACTGCAAAAGAGCTTGGAAAGGATGGCTGGGTTATCACGCTCGACGCACCGAGCTATGGTCCTTTCATGTCATATTCCACTCAAAGAGAGCTCCGAGAGCAGTTGTATATGGCGCGGAATACAGTGTGCATTAAGGATAACGATGAGAACAACATCGACATCTGCAAGCGTCTTATCAACATACGACGAGAGATCGCTCAACTGTTAGGTTACGAGACATACGCAGACTATGTCATGAAATATCGCATGGCAACAAGTGTAAGTAAGGTTTACGAATTACTTGACAACCTTATCGACGCATATAAGCCAACAGCAGAGAAGGAAATGGATGACTTAAAGTCCTTTGCCAGAAAGATAGAAGGTGAAGACTTTAAGATGAAGCCATGGGATATAGCATATTACTCCCAACAACTGAAGCTAAGTAAATATAATCTTGATCCTGAGATGCTACGTCCTTATTTGGAACTGGGACGTGTCATACAAGGAGTGTTCGGATTGGCAACCAAGCTCTATGGCATCACCTTCAAGGAGAACAAAGACATTCCCACTTATCATCCTGACGTAAAACCATACGAGGTATATGACAAAGACGGTTCATATCTTGCGGTTTTGTATGTGGACTTCCACCCCAGGAAAGGCAAACGTGATGGTGCGTGGATGACTGAATACCAAGGGCAATACATCAAGAAAGACGGTACCAACATACGACCTCATGCCAGTCTGGTGATGAATTTCACAAAACCATCTGAAGACAAGCCGGCTTTACTTCGCCTCAGCGAAGTGGAGACATTCCTTCATGAGTTCGGACATGCCCTGCATGGCATCTTCGCCAACAGTCGCTTCGAGAGTCTAAGCGGTACTAACGTATGGTGGGACTTCGTTGAGCTACCGTCACAATTCATGGAAAATTACGCCGTAGAGAAAGATTTCTTACGAACATTCGCCTTTCATTACGAAAGTGGCGCCCCTATTCCTGATGAGCTTATTGAACGCATAATAAAAAGCCGTAACTTCAATGTTGCCACGGCATGCCTGCGACAAGTGTCATTCGGCTTACTCGACATGGCATATTACACTCAAAAGGAAGATTTCAACGAAGACATTCTTACGTTCGAGAAAAAAGCATGGGAGAAAGCTATTATAGGCAGACAATTGCCAAACACATGCATGACAGTACAGTTCTCACATATCATGGCAGGCGGATATGCAGCAGGATACTATAGTTACAAATGGGCAGAGGTGCTCGACGCCGATGCATTCAGCGTGTTTAAGAAAGAAGGGATTTTCAATCCCACCACAGCACAACGGTTTAGAGATTGCATCCTTTCACGCGGTGGCACTGAGCATCCCATGACTTTATATAAGAGATTCAAAGGAAGTGAGCCAACCATCGATGCCCTTTTGGAGCGCAATGGCATTAAGAAGCAATAACAATTATGGCAGACAAACAAAGAAACCTCGACCTCCGCTATCTACGCATGGCACGAATATGGGCAGAGAACTCCTATTGCCAACGCAGGCAAGTAGGTGCGCTTGTGGTTAAAGACAAGATGATTATCAGCGACGGATATAACGGTACTCCCAGCGGTTTTGAAAACATATGTGAGGACGAAAACAATGTGACAAAACCTTATGTGCTGCACGCCGAAGCCAACGCCATCACAAAACTGGCACGGAGTTCCAACAACTCTGACGGCTCCACGCTCTACGTTACAGCGTCACCCTGTATTGAATGCGCAAAACTAATCATTCAGGCGGGCATCAGCCGTGTGGTCTATGGAGAGAAATATCGATTGGAGGACGGTATCAACCTCCTGCGCAGAGCAGGTATTGAGGTAATATACCTGAATCCTGATACTACACAAGAACAAATATAACCCCTACAGTAACACAATGAACCAACAAAACAAGAATCGTTTCATGCCCTTACTGATGGCTTTATCTGTCATTATCGGCATCGTCATCGGCACCTTCTATGCGAACCATTTCTCTGGCAACAGACTGAACATTATAAACAGTGGCAGCAACCGTTTGAACAATCTGCTCCATATTGTTGATGACCAGTATGTTGACACCGTTAATATCGATGCCTTGGTGGAGAAAGCCATACCACAGATACTTACAGAATTGGATCCGCATTCTGTATACATATCCGCAAAGGATGTACAGATTGCCACAGATGACTTAAAAGGCTCCTTTTCCGGTGTGGGCATTGAGTTCACCATCAGGAAAGACACTCTCCACATTCAAAATGTGATAAAAGACGGTCCGGCAGAGAAAGCCGGGCTTCTCGCTGGCGACAAGATTGTAAATGTCGACGACAACCCTTTTGTCGGCAAAGAGGTGACAAATGAGGAAGCCATGCACCGTCTCAAAGGTCCAAAGGGAACCCAGGTTAAGATTGGAGTCGTGCGATATGGTGAGAAAAAAATAAAATATTTCACCGTCACACGTGATGATATTATGACAAAGAGCATAACAGCCACATATATGCTCGACGACTCCACTGGCTATATTCGCATTAAAAACTTCGGAGAGAAGACGTATGCTGAGATGCTCGCATCACTTGCCCTCTTGTCGGCTGAAGGATTCAGTAATTTAGTTATTGACCTGCGAGATAATACCGGCGGCTACCTTGACAAAGCTGTACAGATGGCTAATGAATTTCTTCCGAAAAACAGACTGATCGTGTACACCGAGGGAAGAAAGTCACCAAGAACGGACTATAAAAGTGACGGGCGCGGAAGCTACCAACAGATTCCACTTGTAGTACTTATCAACGAAGGCTCCGCATCAGCATCGGAGATTTTTGCTGGCGCCATACAAGACAATGACAGAGGAACTGTCATTGGACGTCGTTCTTTCGGTAAAGGACTTGTTCAGCAACAGATAGGATTCCCTGACGGCAGCATGGTACGACTGACCATCGCCCGTTACTATACCCCATCAGGCAGATGTATACAAAAGCCATACACACCAGGTAGCGATGCAGCCTATGAGCAAGACCTGGTAAGCCGTTATCAACATGGAGAGTTCTTTTCACAGGATAGTATAAAACATACCGGACCTGCCTACCATACCAGACTTGGCAGAGAGGTCTTTGGCGGCGGTGGTATCACACCAGACATATTCATTCCTGAGGATACGACCAATATAACATCATATTACAAGGAGGCAGTTATGAGCGGACTTATACTACAGTTCGCATATAATTACACTGATGACAATCGTCAAAAGCTAAAGACGTTTAATGAGATGCCACAATTGGCAAAATATCTCCAGCGTCAGAACCTGGTGGAAAAATTTGCTGTCTTTGCAGAACAGAACGGTTTGAAACGAAGGAATTTGATGATTAACAAGTCGTATAATCTTTTGGATAAATTCATCAACAGCCGTATTATCTACAATATGCTTGACGAACAGGCGTGGACAGAATTTGTAAACCAGAATGATGAGACCATCAAATCGGCATTGGAGGTGTTCCGCAAAGGAGAGGCTTTCCCACAGAAAAAAGATGACAAAAGCGACAAAGCTAACAAGAAAGTCGCATTCAGAAGTAAGGCAATAAACTTCCAACGTATCTCGGGTATTCCAACAAATTATGCTTAAGTCAGAATTACGACAACACATAAGGATGCTAAAGCGACAGTTCACACAAGAAAAATTGCGTGAGCTGTCGTCACCAATTATTCAACGCCTAATGGTAAACCCGAATGTGGCGGCAGCCCACACCATCCTTATGTACTACTCCCTGGACGATGAGGTATACACCCATGACGCCATAGATTTTTTTGTGCAAAAAGGGAAGACAGTGTTGCTGCCCACTTGCATCAATGAAAACGACATGGAGTTGCGGTGTTACACTGGAGTATCAGACTTGCAAGGCGGATTTTTTAATATTATGGAACCCATAGGTGAGATTTTTTCCGACTATAAAAATATTGATGTCGCTGTCATACCGGGCATGAGCTTTGACGGAAGAGGTAACCGACTGGGAAGAGGTAAAGGATATTATGACCGTTTTCTTTTGAAAATACCCCAGGCTTACAAGATTGGAATCTGTTTTGATTTTCAGAAACTCCCTGGCATTCCAACAGAGTCAACAGACATTCGTATGGATATTGTCATTTAAACATCCATTAGCTTACAGTAAAAGCCCATTGCTTTTTTTATTTTATTTATTAACAGCTACTTCCCCATAACAAAGTTTTAGAAAAACTTTTTTATGCCAGAAAAAAAACGTATCTTTGCACTGTTTTAAGGCAACTATTACGATTCTGCGGGTAAGCATTTCTTTTTAGCATGAACCAAATACTTACTCTACAGCGGTTTTTGCGATAAATGCCATGATGGAAATCTTTTTTACACCTGTCAACAGACAGGAGGATTTGTCATGCCTTTATCGTTCCGCAGAATCATAAATGAGAAGAACAATGCAGCAAAAGAAAATTGTGTATGTCGGCATGAGTGCTGATATCATCCACCCAGGTCATCTGAATATTCTACATGAGGCTCAGAAATACGGAAGGGTAATAGTAGGTGTCCTCACGGATGAAGCTATTGCCAGCTACAAACGTCTGCCCTACCTTAACTATGAGCAGCGTTCTGCAGTTGTCAAGGATTTGAAAGGAGTATCTGAGGTGGTGCCACAAACAACTCTTGACTATCGTCCAAACCTGGAAAAGATTCGTCCGGACTTTGTTGTGCATGGTGACGACTGGAAGGAAGGAATACAAGCCAAGACTCGCCAAGACATTATTGACAAGCTGTCAGAATGGGGCGGAAAGGTTATTGATGTGCCTTACACGAAAGGTATCTCATCAACCATGCTCAACGAGAAACTTAAGGAAATCGGCACCACTCCAGATATCCGCTTAAAGAGACTCCGCAGGCTTATCAATGCAAAAAAAATCGTACGTATCTGCGAGTCGCATAGTGGACTAACTGGATTGATTATAGAGAACACTGCTGTCACTGTCAACAATATCCGTCATGAATTTGACGGGATGTGGGCAAGTTCTCTCACAGATTCCATGTCAAAAGGGAAGCCTGACATTGAGGCAGTAGATCTCACCACCCGTCTTCATGACTTAAACGATGCACTTGAAGTAACGACTAAGCCTATCATCTTTGACGGTGACACTGGTGGGAAGCCTGAGCATTTCATTTTCACGGTACGAACTCTCGAACGCCTTGGAATCTCTGCCATCATTATAGAAGATAAAACTGGTTTAAAGAAAAACTCTCTCTTCGGAACAGATGCTATTCAGGAACAAGACTCCATTGAGAACTTCTGCATGAAAATACGCGCAGGAAAACGTGCGCAGATCACACAAGATTTCATGATTATAGCCCGATGTGAAAGTCTCATTGCAGGCAAGAGCGTTGACGATGCGTTAGAGCGTAGCCAAGCATATATTGCTGCAGGTGCCGATGGAATTATGATACATAGCAAGAACGATTCAGGTGAGGATATTCGTATGTTTTGTCAGAGATTCCGAGAACAAGACCTTACGACACCGATTGTCGTCGTCCCAACTACATACAACCAAGTGACAGAAGAAGAACTGGCATCGTGGGGAGCGAACGTAGTAATCTATGCCAACCACATGTTGCGCGCGGCTTATCCTGCCATGGTGAAATGTGCAGAGAGTATTCTCAAACACGGTCGTTCCTATGAAGCAAATGAAATGTGCATGTCAATAAAAGACATCCTTCATCTGGTTCCTGGCAGTGAATAGCTTAAATAGCCCTAAGAGAAATGATAAGACCTGCGTTTTTCTGCAGTAAGCTTCGCACGTATGGCATAGACTTCTATGCCGGTGTGCCAGACTCTTTGTTGAAAGCCCTGTGCGCTTATCTTTCCGACAATTGTGATGCGAGCCACAATATCATTGCAGCCAATGAGGGAGGAGCCATGGGACTGGCGACAGGTCATTACTTGGCAACAGGTCGAATACCGGTAGTCTACATGCAGAACTCCGGCGAGGGCAACATCATTAACCCGCTGGCATCGCTGACAGACAAGGAAGTCTATAACATACCGGTTCTTCTGGTCATAGGCTGGCGTGGCAAGCCCGGAGTACATGATGAACCCCAACACGTCAAACAAGGAAAGGTAACAACCGACCTCCTGAATGTCATGGGTATTGACTATACCGTATTAAGTAAAGACGAGGACAAGGCTGCTGTTCAGATTCAGAAGGCAGTAGACTATATGCAACGCACCAAAGAGTGCTATGCTTTAGTCATCGAGAAGGATACGTTTGATGCCTACACACGACAAAACGTAGAGAAGAACGTATTGACGCTCTCCAGGGAAGAAGCTATACAGACCGTAGCAGCCGCATTGGAAGAAAAGGACGTAATAGTCTCCACCACCGGTATGATCTCACGTGAACTCTTCGAGTATCGCACAGCAATGAGTCAAAGCCATGAGCGCGACTTCCTTACTGTCGGTTCCATGGGACATGCCAGCCAGATAGCCCTCGGCATCGCATTAGAGAAAACAGAGCGTCGCGTATGGTGCTTTGACGGCGACGGAGCGAGCATCATGCACATGGGTAACATGGCGATTGTTGCATCCAAGGGTCCGAAGAACTATATCCACGTAGTCTTCAATAACGGTGCTCATGACTCCGTGGGAGGTCAGCCGACGGTAGGACTTGCCATCGACCTGCCTGCTGTTGCTAAAGCTGTTGGGTATAAAACAGCCATTAGCGTAGATAATAAGGATGCTTTAGAAAAAGCATTGGCCTCTATAACCAATAATCTCTCACCTATAACCCAATCTCCAATATTGTTGGAGGTTCGTGTAAAGAAGGGCAACCGCAAAGACCTCGGTCGTCCGACAACGACACCGATACAAAACAAAGAGGCTTTAATGAGATTCCTTAAAGACTAACGTCTGTATAACCATCTCAGCACATATTCAAGATGCAAACGATATATAAAGGGATCTCACACTTACAAAAGGCTTTGGAAGGTTCAAAGAAAGCATTGTTAGTAGTCGACAGTTCTTTCCCTTTTTTAAGCATAAAGGAGAATATTGAGGCTATGGGTATTCAATATGTCACATTCGACAAATTCACTCCTAATCCATTATACGATGATGTCTGTAAAGGTGTTGATGTTCTCAACAAAGAGAATTGCGACACTATTATCGCTGTTGGTGGAGGTAGTGCCATGGATGTAGCAAAGTGTATAAAACTCTATTGCAAGATGTCAAAGGACAAACTGTATTTGGATCAGGAGTACAAAGACACTGGTGTCAAACTAATTGCTATTCCTACTACTGCTGGTACAGGAAGTGAGAGTACCCGCTATGCTGTTATCTACTATGACAACAAGAAACAGAGTGTCACACACGATAGCATCATTCCAGATGTTGCCATTTTAGAGCCAGAGGTATTGAAGACCTTACCATTATACCAGAAGAAGTGTACAATGATGGATGCACTATGCCAGAGCATAGAGTCATGGTGGTCGGTGAATTCCACAGATGAGAGCAAAACATACTCAAAGAAAGCCGTTGAGACTATTATGAGATGGTGGCGTGAATACATCTTTGAGAACACAGATGATTCCCAAAAGCATATTATGGAGGCAGCCAACTATGCCGGTCGTGCCATCTGCATCACACAGACCACGGCTCCCCACGCTTTCAGCTATAAGATGACTTCCATCTACGGTTTACCCCATGGTCATGCTGTTGCCATTAGTCTCCCGGAGATCTGGCAATACATGCTTGACAATACAAATAAATGTATTGACCGACGTGGCAAAGTATACTTAGAGCATATTTTCCATGAGATAGCAACTACAATGGGAACACGAAACTCTGCTGAGGCTATTTCCTGCTTTAGAGACATGCTGAAAGAGATGTCACTCTCCTACCCCACATCCGAAGACCGAAAAGCTGAATTAAACATTCTGGCTACGTCAGTCAACCCAATACGTTTAAGGAACAATCCCGTGGGATTAGATACAGATACCATCCTTTCGATATACGATTCCATTCTGATATAGAGAAGCATCAAAATCCACAAATCATGACGGAAAGAAAATACCCTATTGGCATACAGACATTCTCAGAGATAATTCGGGGCGGATACATATATGCCGACAAGACCGATTTGGTTTGGCAACTGGCAAACTATAGCAAATACATCTTCCTGAGTCGTCCGCGCAGATTCGGCAAATCATTGCTGACATCCACGTTGGATTCTTACTTCCGTGGAGGAAAGGAGCTCTTCGAGGGGTTGAAGATCATGCCGTTGGAAAAAGAATGGAAACAATATCCAGTCCTGCATATAGACTTGAGCACAGTAAAAGGACAGGACTCTGCCGAAGCTTTACGGGCAAGATTATTGTTGCTGCTCGATGACTATGCAGAAATCTACGGCAAGAAGTATGAAGAAATAACCCCTGGCGGCTTGATGCAAGGATTGATTAAACGTGCCTACGAACAGACAGGCAGACAGGTGGTAGTCATCGTCGATGAATATGATGCACCTCTGCTCGACGTGCTCCACGAGGAAGAAAACCTGCCGGCATTCCGAAAGGTCATGCAGGAGTTTTACCAGCCCCTAAAGGCATGCGAGGCGATGATACGCTTCTGCTTTATCACAGGCATCACCAAGTTCTCGCAACTCAGCATCTTCTCCACACTCAACAACCTGACAGACGTCTCCATGTTGCCAGCCTTCTCCGCCATCTGCGGTTTCACAGAACAAGAATTGACAACACAGATGGCAGAAGACACCAACCAACTGGCCGCTGCCTACGAATGTACACCTGAGGAAATGCATGAGAAACTCAAACTGCGCTATGACGGCTACCATTTCTCAGAAAAATCGGAAGACCTCTACAACCCGTTTAGCCTGCTCAATGCCTTCCGCAACAAAAAAATAGACAACTACTGGTTTGCAACAGGTACTCCTACGTTTCTCATTCACCAGATGCAACACTTCCGGACTGACATCATGTCATTGGACAAACTGGAGGTGCCGGCATCCGCCTTCGACAAGCCAACGGAGGCTATGACCACAGCTTTACCCCTGCTCTACCAAAGCGGATACCTCACAATTAAGGACTACGACCGCGACTCGCTGATGTACACGCTCAGCATACCCAACCTCGAGGTGCGTATTGGTTATACAGAAGGGCTGCTCCCCGCATACATTGGATTGGAAAGTGAGGATGTCCAGGCTGGTTTTGCCCTGAAGTTCTGGCGCGCTCTTAAGAAAGGTGACATAGACCTCGCCATGCGGGAGATGCAGGCTTACATGGCAGGAATCCCCTACGTCGAAGGATTCAAGCGCAAACTGGCTGATGCCGCCAACGCCGAAGGGTTCTACGAATACACCCTGTACCTCATCTTCTCCATGCTCAACGTCTATGTGCGCACCCAGGTAAAATGTGCCGGAGGGCGTGTTGACATGGTAGTATGGATGCCTAATACCGTCTATGTGTTTGAGATGAAAGTCAACGGCACTGCACAGGAAGCTCTGGAACAAATCGACGGCAAAGAGTATGCCCTACCCTACGAGAGTGCCAGCCACCGAGTGGTCAAGGTCGGTGTGAAATTCAATGCAGACACACGAGTGCCAGAGGAATGGGTGGTACAGGAATAAATGTCAAAGCACACCATTGTCAAGCAAGCAAAGTACTGGAACATCGGACAGACGTGGATGTAGAGGTAATATAACAAATTATGCCAGAGTTAACACTGAACAAGATTCGTTTCGTTGCAATGATAGTAGCTCTATTTGCAAAGAAGCATAAATATAGCGAACCTGTCACCTTCCAATATATCAGCAGATATGGCGGCAACAAGCTACTTGTCAATCATTATGGCTATATTCATACGCAAGATTACGACCAAGTTGTTAATGATTTGGATGAATATTGCCATCGGCAGGGAGGTGTTTTATGATAAAATATATCATGGCAGCAATGTGATTATTGTTGCTTTAGGGACGAAACAGAACGTAAATATCCTAATATTAAGAACTACAACACCATGAAATATCCTATAGGAATACAAAATTTCGGTGAAGTTATAGGCGGTAGCTATGTCTATGTCGATAAGACGGCACTGATCTACAAAATGATTTCGGAAGGGAAATACTACTTCCTTTCACGCCCTCGTCGTTTTGGCAAATCGCTGTTACTATCGACGATGGAAGCCTACTTCTCCGGCGAGCGGGAACTGTTCCGTGGTTTGGCAATGGAACGGTTGGAAAATGAGTGGAAGCAATATCCCATACTGCACTTGGACCTGAACGCACGTGAATACAAGGACGGACAGTCGTTGAAGGACGAGTTGAACAAACACTTAGAAGGCTGGGAGAATCTGTACAGTGCCGATTTCAAAAATCGTGCCTTGGAAGAACGCTTCTATCATGTAGTCCGCCATGCCTTCGAGAAGACAGGTCGGCAGGTGGTCATCCTCGTTGACGAATACGACAAGCCACTGCTGCAGGCTATCGACGACAAAGAGCTTCAGGAATCATATCGCAGTACGCTGAAGGCATTCTACGGCGTGCTAAAGTCGTGCGACCGGTATATAAAGTTTGCCTTCCTCACGGGAGTGACAAAGTTCGGAAAAGTGAGTGTATTCAGCGACTTGAACAACCTCTGGGACTTATCTTTCGACAAAAGATATACCACAGTCTGCGGCATTTCAGCAGAAGAACTACATCAGTATTTCGACGATAGCATAGATTCATTGGCAGAAGCCAACAATCTGACAAAGGAACAATGCTACGAACGGCTGAAGAAGGATTTCGACGGATACCATTTCGATGTCGATGCCCCAGGCATGTATAATCCTTTCAGCGTACTCAACACATTGGCAACAAAGCAGTTCCGCGACTACTGGTTCGAGACGGGCACCCCGTCGTTCCTGGTCTATCAGCTACAGAAGACCAATTACCCGTTGGAGGAGATGACACGCGAGGAGCTGTATGAGGACACCCTCAACAGCATCGACATCATGGATGAAAATCCACTGCCGTTGCTCTATCAGAGCGGCTACCTCACCATCAAGGGCTACGATTCACGTTTTCATGTCTATCAATTAGGATTTCCCAACCGTGAGGTGGAAGAAGGCTTCATCAAATACCTCGTGCCTTTCTACAGCCCGAACAAGTCGGAGAAATCGCAGGTATTCGTGCGTAACTTCATTCGCGATTTGGAAGCTGGCGATGCTGAGAGTTTCATGCGTCGCATGGAGACCTTTTTTGCAGGCGGCGACTATCAGGTGGCAGGCAAAGCAGAGCTCTACTTCCAGAATGTGCTCTACGTTCTCTTCAAGCTCCTCGGCTTCTATGTCGATGTAGAGCGCCACACCACTGACGGACGGATGGACATACTCGTCAAGACCTCCGACTACATCTATATCCTCGAACTGAAGATAGACCAAAGTGCCGATGTAGCACTGCAACAGATAGAAGACAAACAATATGCCGCCGTCTTTGCCCAAGACCCTCGCCAGTTATTCAAGATTGGCGTCAACTTCTCGTCGGAGACCAGACGAATGACAGAGTGGAAAGTTGGAAAATAATCGTAATGAAGGAATTCGACCTACTTTAACGAATACTAAAACTTTATAAAATACAATATTATCCATATTTTAAATCGGCATTTTCCAAATTAAACACCGATTTGCAATTGGTATTTAAA
>CAJOPT010000013.1 GCA_905236455.1 uncultured Prevotella sp.
ACCAGCAGTTTGCTAAACTGCCGTACGGGTTCCCGTACCGGGGGTTCGAATCCCCCTCCTTCCGCAGGGGTGTTTTGAACAAAGGCAGGTTCAAGAATGCTAACCATGGTCGATTGACTTCCATAGTCCATCTTCCTTGCGACTCGGACATTCAAATTTCATTTGATGCCGCTCGCAGCTCGGTCGATTCATCTAATGGTTAGGATACAAGATTCTCAATCTTGGCATAGGGGTTCGATTCCCCTATCGACTACTTAAAAATCTCAGAAGATTGCTGATTATCAAAAAAGATACGGCAATCTTCTTTTTTTATGCCTCTACACATTTTATATGCAACTTTCTCACCAGAGAAGAGCATTGATATTGACTTGGTAGAGCTATCATATAGACAGGCTAAAGCATACATCTTACATTCCAATAGCTATGCTTTCAGAAAATAGTTGTTACAACTTCTCAGATTCTTGTAACAACTTTCCAAATTCTTGTTACAACTATTCCACCAAAGCTTTGCTCTTACAGAATCGCTCCGCCATCTTTAACCTCTAAACCCTCATCCCACACCACTTTTTCCTCATCCCGCACTCGATGCAGTAATCGCCTTAGCGCTTTCACCAAGCGAAGCTACTGAAAGAATCTCCTTTAACCTTTAACCTTTACACAAAGTGTGATGCGTGACGTAATAACACTAATTAAAAAATCATTTTTCTGCTATCACGATATCACTTTTAGCGCATGTATGATATACGGAAGCCGCATAAAAAGGGCATTGTAGAGCACCGCCGCGGAAACCTCCCCGTAGCTCGGTTGGATTTGCAATCATAAGCGGTAGAAAGATTGTATCTTATTGTCATTCAAAAATTTACCGTATGCATCCATGCTAATATATTGGCATCCCCTTCGGTGCCGATTAACATTACTATAGTCCATTGTTCGTTCTGTTTCTGTTCCCATAATGTGTATATGTGTGCTTAAAAACACAAATAATACAAAGTAATGCTAAGAAAAACAAATGTCCGGAACAGCTCTTTCCGAATCCATGATTTTTCGGTTTCCCCAAGTCTCTCCCGCCCCTATCCGCATCAGTGTACCAAACGTCCGTAGGCGCACTCCGTCGCGTCACGTTGCGTTGTATGGTGTGCGTGTAAGAGCAATACCACATGAATTACCCAGCAATGCGACTGCCAGTTTTTTAACATTTGTCCATCAGGGGATTGTTGGTTAATGAAAGTGAAATCCTGCTTGCATAACCGGCGTATCCCGTTTATCTTTGCAGCACGAAATCACACAAAGCGACAAAGTCATGCAGCTACACAAACTGAAAGTCCATGCCCCGGAGGTAATCCGGATGATTCCCGACGCTGAGCTGGCGAAACTTGCTAAAGACACGAAAGTGGACTACTGTGCCAAAGTACTCACGGGCGAGCGTATGTTCTACCTTCTGTTATATGCGTTCCTGATGGCAGACCGCCAGAGCCAGCGCAAGCTGGAGTCGGTGTTCGCCAGCCGTCCCTTCAATGCGCTCTTCAACTACTCGGTGGATATGAAGGTCACCCGCAGCTCCATCTCCACCCGTCTGTCCACAATCAGCCTTGACTTCTTCGAGCAGTCATTCCAGCTGATATACAACAAGTTGTCATCCCTGTACACTGAGTATGATATAAGAGGGATGAACCTCATCCGGGTGGACAGCACAATGGTGGCCGAGACCTGCAACAAGCTCAAGGCGGGCTTTACCGTGGGCCGCAAGGCCGAGGGGAAGGAAGGGCGCAGGCAGATCAAGTACACCATGGCCTACGACGGGTTTGCGGCGAAGCTGGCGGAGGTGTTCTCCCAACCTGCCTATTTGAATGAGGACAAGGCCATGCCGGAAGTTGTCCGCGCACTTATTAAAAAAGACAAGGACCACAAGAACATCTATGTGCTCGACCGTGGGCTGAAGGCACTGGCGAACTACAAGGAGTTTGACAAAAACGACGCTGTGTTTGTAGGCCGCATCAACACCAACAGGAAGAAGGTGGAAAGCGAGGTATGGTTCATTACAAACGTCACCAATGAGCCTGGCAAGCTCCAGCTTACGGCGCAGGAAATAGCAGAGGCCTACCGCCGCCGCTGGGACATAGAGGTGTTCTATCGTTTCCTGAAGCAGAACCTCAGCTTCTCACACTTCATGTCAACCAGCGAAAACGGAATCAAGGTCATACTATACATGACGCTCATCACGGCCATGCTCATTATGATATACAAGCGCCTGAACGACATTGGATATACTGATGCCAAGTTCTGTTTCAAACTCGAGATTGAAGAATGGATTATAGAACTGAATGTCGCCATCAGAACCGGGGAACTTGACCACAGAAAAGCAATACTGGCCAACAGATGTAGGATTCCGTAAAAACGACATGGAACAGAGAGAAAAGAGCAGAGGCTAAAACATCTTTCTACCGCTTATGATTGCAAATCCAACCGAGCGGGAAATCCAACCGAGCGAGAATATACAATCAATTCTTCGTTAATAGTCTTATTTCGTTTGGCGTAATTGTTCAATCTTCTGCAAATATAAGGAATAATCTTGAGACCGCAAAGTGATTTGACAGAAATTTCATCCAACCCCAGAGTTCTATTTGGTTGCCTGCATGCGAAGATATACAAAGAGGTGTATATTATATAATGTGATCTCATATCGGTGCAGAAAGGTTAATAAGGTTAATAA